>CAITDW010000024.1 GCA_903891235.1 uncultured Candidatus Saccharibacteria bacterium | reverse complement strand
GCCATTAGTCCAAGCTTTCAGAATGCATATGCCCAAGAAGGCTTAAGTGTCTATCAAGCGGTAACTCTAGCATCAATAATAGAAAGAGAAGTTTCTGACTATTCCGATCAACAAAAAGTCGCTCAAGTGTTTATTAATAGATTAAAACAAAACATGCCGCTTGAAAGTAATGTAACAGCCTTTTATGCTACTTCTATTGGTAATCAGGCATACAATACATATAATCAGCCAGGCCTTCCACCTTCACCTATTTGCAATGTTGATGCTCAAGTACTAAAAGCCTTGGCAAATCCTATTGACTCTAACAATCTATATTTTGTAACAGGTGCCGACGGTAAAACTAGATTTGCTGACACTAAAGCTCAGCATGATGCCAATATTGCTCAATATGGTCAAGCTAAAGAATAGAAGCTAGATAACCTAGTTATCCTTTCTTACTGGAGTCGGAGTCGGAGTCGGAGTAGGAGTCGGAGTAGGTGTCGGAGTCGGAGTGGTTGTAGTTGTAGACGTAGGTGTTGATGTTGAACTGCTATTAGTATTGGTATTCGATTGCTGATTAGGATTATTGACGTAAATTGGAGTGTATATATTCTTGTATATTATTTGCACCCCAGGAGTTACTGGTTTTGATGGGGGCGCAACAATATTAAAATCTGCAAACGCGAGTCCATTATAGTTATTAGCTAGTGCGGCGATTCTGTATATGCCCGGCGTTGTGAAAAGCTGGCCAAAACTGGCGTAGCTAATATTATAGGATTCATTGGGTAATATTTTGATTGTTTTCGTTTGATCTGTACACGAACTGTTGTCTAGAGTTGTATGTAGTCTCAGCCAAACGTTATTTTCCCATCTATAGACATTGAGAGGCTCCTGAGGACATTTATTGTTAAAATACACAGCACTACTCAAATTGTTAACTAAAGTTATACTAACGGGCTGTCCTGTTGTGTATTGTGATTGACCAATGGATAGGCTAATACTTCCAGCTGGAATGACTTTTGTATTAACTGCTTTAAGTTTTACTGCTGATACGTAGATAAAAATGACAACTAATGCACAATAAAAAATAGTCCAGCTAATGAATCTATTTCTTTTTTGTCTATTTTGAAGCATTTGGTTACTGGTAAAGAATAATTGTCTATTAAAAAGGCCCATCAAACACTCCGTGCCCTTCTTATTCGAACTATAACTGCACCAAAAACAATTATTCCAAAGACTATCCATATTGTCCTAAAGAGACCATGAGTTAAATCTGTTCCTAGATATAAACCATGAAAAAATATCATAATGGCAACCAAATAACTGAGTATATGGATTAATTTCCAAATTTTAGGTTTTTTATCTATCCAAAATAGGGAGCTTATAATTATCGCAGCAAGTCCGTAAAAAGCAAAGATTCCCAAAGAGACCCATAAAGTACCTAAATGAATTCCATTTATTGTCACTGGTCTATAGTTTGAAGCAAATGGAAAAAGAATTTGTGTTATCGAGAACTTAACATAAGTATCAAATAAAAGAACAAAACCATGTATAGCAGCCGCAACTATCAAAGACATTCCTAGTGCTTTATGGACTGCCCATGCATTAAGAGGTTCAAAAAATTTGAATGTATAACCCGTAACGAGACCAATGCCAGATATGATAAGAAGCAATAAAAGTGCTACAGCAACTATTCCAGATGCTCTAGTTATATACCAAGGCCATACTGATATGGCTCTTGTTTGGAGCTTTTTGCCAACTCCAGGACCTTGAACTGGGCTAATTGTTATATCTGTCGAGCTTGTAGCTGATGTTGTCGCAGAATATACTCGATGAGCTGGTAATGTGGTTAATAAAACTAACATAATTAGAGATATTAAGCTTGCTACGATAGTAAATTTTTTAATCATAATCATAATTATACTTATATTACCAAATTATATTATTCATGCGTGGTTAATTCTAGTAAAGTTTTATTGTTTTACCTGATAGAAGAGTCTTTTTATTTTTAAGCTGGAATAAGCAATCTTTAATTTTCTGATTTCTTAAGAAGGAAACAGATTTTTTAGAACCAAGAATGACCGAGCAGCTCGCGAGTACATCAGCATATAAGCATTCCTTATGCATTATCGTGACTAGTTCAACATCAGTTTCTGCTGGATTCAGTGTTATAGGATCAATAATATGGTGCCATTTTTTACCATTTATTATTCCTTGTTTAGACATTATCCCCGAAGAAGCAACTGCGGATATTTCTCTAGGCATTATTATTTCACCAATTACAGCATTATTATTTTTCGAGATATTTTGTATCAAAATTGACCAGTTGCTATTATTTTCATCAGTCCCAGCACAGACTATATCTCCATCAAGTGAAACGGAAAAGCCCTCTACTTTGCCTATAAGCCATACTGCAAGTTGATCAGCTAAATATCCTTTACCGCAACCACCTAAATCTATTGCTGTTCCAAATGGAATTCTAGCCCAATCTTTTGTTAGTTCTAGCTTATCTATCCCGACAACTACTCTCTCGGAATAATCGTCATGTTTGTCATTTTCGGTCCCTGCTACGAAAGATTTTTTATATCCAGCTTTTTGAATCGCAGGCAAGAGAAAAGGATTAAATAGTTGTTTTGTCTCATAGCTAATTTTTATAGCGGCGGTTAATATGTCGTGAAATTCTGGTGAGATAAATTGTTTAGTCCCACTGTTACGATTAAATGTAGATAATTCACTGTAGGGTAGGAACCTACTGAATCTTTTTTCAAAAGAATATAATTGATTCCATAGTTCTTTTAATATATTAAGGTTATATTGATCTCCTTTATCACTAACAATAACTATTCTAGCCTCACCACCCAGTGCGATGTTCGTCTGTTTGTATGATTTCATATTTTCTATATATAAATTGAACTAGGATTATTCTTCCATTCATTGAGAGAGATCATTTTTAATCCTAATTGTGAGTAGAATACCTCATAGAATCCTTGCCCATTAGTAATAACTTTATCTGAATGATTTGGTAGTAAATCTTGAGCCATAACTCCTACGTAATAATCTGATTTATTCTTGTATTTAAAACTATAAATTTTAATACCATCCAAAACTGTTCCGATGTGTGAAATTTGTTCTTTAAGTCGTTTGTCTGATTTCGAAGAAGTTGTCGTGCCACCACTCCCCGGAGCCGGAGCCGGAGTAGGTGTAGGCGTAGGAGTAGGTGTTGGAGTCGGCGTAGGAGTTGGTGTTGGTGTGCTAGTACCGGTCGGAGTAGGTGTCGAAGTGCCTGTAGTGCCAGTAGTAGTCGATGTTTTGGTTGTGGTAGCTGTGCCACTAGTCGATGTTTTAGTCGTAGCACTGGGAGTAGGTGTTGGTGTGCTAGTACCGGTCGGAGTAGGTGTCGAAGTAGTAGATGTGCTTCCGCTAATCACCACGCTTGATGAAATTGGATAGCTATTCACAAGATCATCAATCTGCTGCTGTCGACTATTAGTAATTAAGAAAGGGGCGGATATGTTTTGGCTTGTAGTATCCAAGTAACTTTTTAGTAAATCATTAACCATGACAATACTACTACCCATAACTACACCCAGTGCGGTAAGCGCATATATATTAGCCGGCCAGCTTTTTAGAATTCCTGACTGAGGATGTGATGCCTGAGAAAATGATTCCGTCATAATATTATGCTTTGCTACATTTTTTGCTAATAAGGTTGACGTCATAGATTTCATAAAAGGTGGAGGTCCACAGATAAAGAATCTTCTATTATCATATTTTCCACCAGTAAGTTGATCAATTAATCCTGGAGTAATATTCCCGCCGATCGCTTTCCCTGCTGGGAGTAAGTTAATATTTTGATCTCCAACCACAAATACAACTCGAAAATTAGGATTTTGTTCAGAAAACTTAATAATATCTTCAGAAAAAGGGATATCTTGCTGAGATCGACAACTATATAAAAGTAGTAACTTATTGTCCGTTTTAAGCCTAGTGACATATTTAATCATGCTAATAAAAGGAGTGATGCCAATGCCTCCAGCTAGCATAATGACATCTTTGTCCTTCTCGGTATTTAACATAAAGCCCCCGAATGGACCAAATACCTTAACTCTGTCGCCAGGCATGATGTCTTGGATGGCAGTCGTGAATCGACCATGTACTTTCATACTAAATTCTAAAACTTCTTGGTCTGTAGGTGAGCTTACTATAGAGAAACATCTTGCAGGAGTAGGCTTTCCTTTGTGAATAAAGCTTATAGCAGCATATTGACCGGGCTGAAACCCAAAAGGTCTACCTTGCTCATCGTTCTGCAGCCTAATTAGCCGAGTATTAGAACTAATTTTTTTATTTTCTATTAACTTATATATATGCATTTAAATAATTGGTTACTTACCTATAATTTAATGATACTAATAAAGCTTATACAACTCAATGTATTATTGTCATATATTGAAAAAATAAGTCCAATAAGGTATAATTATGTGTAGGTGACATCTGTTAATTGTCACTTTGAATTGATATACCATATAAGCATAGGGTCGAACTAGCTTATATAGCAAAATTTTGAATTTTTATCGACTATCATTAATTTGTTGTCGGGAGTTAATATTAAAAATATTTCACGGACTTCAAAAAGTCTATCTAATAACCAAGAATCTAATTCATCATTAAGTTCTAGAAAAAAACTAGAACCCGTTAAGACACGTATTAGAAATTTGAAAAATGGCTTTTTTGCTGCCAACATCATAATATTAGTTATTCTTTTTTCGGTTTTAATATTTTCTCCTGAACAGTCTTCAGCTTCAAAACCATCCCTATCTAATTTATCGGTCGCTCAGGCTACCATTAATCCGCTTGATCATGTTTCATCGTCACAAATTGCTACAACAGTGGCTCATGTAACTAATTTACCCGAATCTACTGCAGTGAAGAACCAAAATGAAACAGTTAATGCGGAGTTGGCTCAAGTGGCCTCTAGCGCAAATGTTACTTCAAAAAGTCAAATTGTAGAAACTAACTTTGTTTCTAAGAATGATATCAAGGAGTATGTGGTTAAACCAGGAGATACATTAGCGTCTATTGCAGATAAGTTTAATGTCACATCTAATAGCGTGCTTTGGTCTAATACTATCACTGGCGGAAAAGTGAGCGCTGGCCAGAAACTATTAATACCACCAGTTAGCGGAATCGTTTATACAGTAAAAGCCGGTGATACAATTTCTTCCTTGTCTTCAAAATATAGTTCTAATTCTCAACAATTAACGGCTTACAACGATGCAGAGATTAATGGCATAAAACCAGGAGATAGAATACTTATTCCTAACGGTCAGCAACCAGCTGCTCCGGTTTATAATTTCTTTTCAGCTAATTATGGCTTCAACGGCTATGATTATGGTTATTGTACTTGGTATGTAGCAACCCAAGTCAATGTTCCGGGTAATTGGGGAAACGCTAGTAGTTGGGCATATTATGCTGGTTTGAGTGGCTGGAAAGTATCATCCGTTCCAACTGTAGGATCAATTGCACAAAAAGGCGGAGGCGAAGGACACGTAGCAGTTGTTGTTGGTTTATCTCCAGATGGTTCACAAGTTCAGATTAAGGATATGAATAATTATGGTGACGGGGGCGGTTGGGGCCGTGTAGGTGGTGGATGGGTCCCTATCTCCCTTTATGACCACTACATTAGTAGATAGTTATATAATATTTAGTCAATTATTGCTATACTATAAATAACATGAGTTTTATCGACAAAGCAGATATCAAATTAGTAGCAGGTAATGGTGGCAATGGAGCCATTAGTTTTAGGCAAGAAAAATTTATTGATAGAGGTGGCCCAGATGGTGGGGACGGTGGTAATGGCGGTGATGTTATCTTGGTTGGATCAAATAATGAAAATACACTTGCTAATTTTAGATACCAAAAAGAGCTCAAGTCTGAACCTGGGGGAGCCGGATCAAAACAAAAGAAACATGGAAGAAGCGGGAAAGCCATAAATATTAATTTGCCTCTTGGTACTGTTGTTTATGATGAAAACAACCAGATTATAGCTGACATTATCGAGAATAATCAGAAGGTTGTTATTGCTAAGGGCGGAAGAGGGGGTTTTGGTAATGCTCACTTTACAAGCTCAGTACGGCAGGCTCCAAGATTTGCAGAAAAAGGTGAACCTGGTGAAACCATCAACGCAAGATTGGAATTAAAATCAATTGCTGACGTAGGTCTTGTTGGGCTACCTAATGCCGGAAAATCAACCCTACTATCAGTGATATCTAATGCTAAGCCAGAAATTGCTGACTATCCATTTACAACTTTGACGCCGAATTTAGGCATGGTTGATTTAGATAGTAATAGCTCATTACTCTTTGCAGATATACCAGGTTTAATTGAAGGAGCAGCAGATGGCAAAGGCCTTGGTGACGAATTTTTGAGGCATATTGAGAGAACATTAGTATTGGTTCATTTAATCGACGCTTATCAGGATGATATAACTGAAGCATATAAAACAATTCAAAAAGAACTTAAAGATTATCAAATAGATCTATCGAAGAAGCCCCAAATTGTTGTCATCAATAAAACTGAAGCCTTGTCAGAAGTCGAAATCCTCAAACTCATTAGTAGTATTAAACAAGTTGCGCCCAAGAACACTCAGATCATATCAATTTCAGCTTATAGCAGAAAAGGCTTAAAAGAATTCCTAGGGGAAGTAAATAAGATAGTAATTAAGCAAAAAAAGAAGATACAAAACAAAAAAGATATTATAAATAATGCAATTCCAGTTATTAGGCTTAAAGATGATGACGCAATTTGGCATGTTGCTAAACATAATAAAAACTTCATTGTCACAGGTATTAATATTGAAAGATTTGCATCTCGAACAGATTTTGATAATCCTGAAAGTCTTTATAGACTCAGAGATGTCATGAAGAAAACCGGAATCTTTCAAGAACTCAATAAACAAGGCTTAGAACCAGGCCTCAAAATAATCATCGGCAATAAGGGTGAAATAAACTATTAATATGGATAAAAGATTTTTCTTTTATGATCTAGAGACTAGTGGATTAAGCGCAAGAGATAGTCGAATTATGCAATTTGCTGGACAAAGAACAGATCTAGATATGAATCTATTAGATGAGTCACATAACTATTTAATCAAACAAACTGAAGATATATTACCTGATCCCGAAGCTATCATGATAACCGGCATTACTCCCCAAAAAACTATTGAGGAAGGTATGACTGAGGATGAATTTATAAAAGTCTTTAATGATAAAATATCTACACCTGGCACTATCTTTGTGGGCTATAACAATATTAGTTTTGATGATGAATTTATAAGATTTTTGTTATTTAGAAATCTTTACGATTCATATGAATGGCAGTGGAGAGATGAACGATCAAAATGGGATATGCTCGATGTCATAAGAACTACTCGAGCTCTTCGTCCTGAAGGAATTGAATGGCCAACAATAAACAATAAATCTTCTAATAAGCTTGAGGACTTAGCGAAAGCTAATAATATCGAACACGTTAGAGCGCATGACGCAATGAGTGACGTAGAAGTTTTAATTGCTATAACTAAATTAGTTAAGGATAAACAACCAAAACTATTCGAATTCTTACTCAATATGAGAGAAAAGAATAAAGTCATGGAGCTCGTTAATAATGAGGTTAGGTTTATTCATGTTGCAGGATCCTATTCTGATGAACATGAGAAAACTAGCATCGTTTGCGTTGTGGATGGCAGTCAAACAAAACAGGGGGTTGTAGTCTATGACTTAACGATTGACCCAGAATTATTTAAAGATATGTCACCCGAGGAATTAGCATTATCTATGAGACTTAAGAGGGATGATCCGGGCATTAGATTACCGATTAAGAATATACAATACAATCGCTGTCCTGCTGTAGCTCCCGAGATTGTTCTTAAGGATGATGATCGACTAAGACTAAAATTAGATAAAAAACTAATAGATGAAAATTATAAGAAATTTTTGTCAATGCCAGAATTAAGCAGTAATATTGTCTCTGCTCAAAAAATTCTTGATGACCAGAGAAAATCTTTTTATTCAGATTCTGAAAAATATTCGGTTGAAGCTAGCTTATATGATGGATTCATTGACAACCAAGACAAGAATAAGATGAATCAATTGCATTCCAGTAGTTCAAACATAAGTTCAAACATAAAATTCTTAGACAAAAGACTCAATCAGTTATTACCTTTATTCATTGCTCGAAATTATCCAAAACTTATGAATGAAAATATTCACAGTATTTACGAGGAATATAGACAGAAATATTTTTATGCAGGGGATAATAATTCTAGAGCAGCTAAGTATTATATGAAACTCGCAGAGCTTGAAAGTAGAGACAATATTACTTCTGAAGAAAAGTATCTGATAGAGGAGTTAAAGCTTTGGGGAGAGGCAATAATGCCTTCAGATTCAGATTTCTAATAAACTTTTCGTGAAAAATAATTACTAAAAGGTTGATATAAAGCCTTATTTTTAAAAAGTTATTTGTTAATCGATAGCAAAAATAAATTGAGCCAAATAAAACAAATATAAATATTACCCACTCTATAAAAGTTATTTGTATATTTGTGCCTGGGATCAATCCTAGAACAATTATATTTTGCATAAGCCAGTTCTCCACTCTTAACTTGGCTCATATAATACAACAAGAGTGACATAAACACAAAACTATTTTATAGTGTTTATGCTATTTAAACTCCAAATTGGCTAGAAAAAAACTCATTTTTAAGGTATACTAGGTCAACTGAAAAATTATGGCTGAAAATATTATCATCAAAGGCGCTAGGGAACATAATCTTAAGGATATAAATGTTACTATACCTAGAGATAAGCTAGTAGTAATTACGGGACTTTCGGGTTCCGGGAAATCTAGTTTAGCTTTTGATACCATATACGCTGAAGGTCAGAGACGATACGTTGAGTCTCTGAGTAGTTATGCTAGACAATTTTTGGGCATTATGGAAAAACCAGATGTTGATCAAATTGATGGCTTATCTCCTGCAATCAGTATTGACCAAAAATCTACAAGCCGAAATCCACGATCAACTGTTGCTACTGTGACTGAAATATATGACTATTTAAGACTTTTATATGCGAGAATTGGTATTCCTCACTGTCCAATTTGTCAAAAACCTGTAGAGAGGCAAACCATAACAGATATCACTGAAAAAATTAAAAATCATACAATAGGACATAAAATTATTGTCCTAGCACCAATTATATCCGATAAAAAAGGTGCTTTTGAGCATATTCCAGAACAATATATGAGAGCAGGTTTTGCTAGAGCTCGAGTCGATAATGTTATTTATTCATTAGATGAATTCCCCGAACTTGATAAGAATTATAAGCATTTTATAGAAATTGTTATTGATAGATTGGTGAATTCTGAGGATAATCATACTCGTTTAGCTCAATCTATCGAACAAGCTCTTGAGATTACATCTGGCAAAGTATCAATTTTTAACGCTGATGAAAATTCTGAAACAATTTACAGTTTGAAATACGCCTGCATTGATCATCCAGATATTTCCATACCAGATTTAGAACCTAGAACTTTTAGCTTTAATTCACCACATGGTGCTTGCCCAGTATGTACTGGTCTTGGCAATCGATTAGAGGTTGATCCCGAATTAGTTATCCCAAATGGTAGACTATCGATTGCTGAAGGAGCAATTAGACCATTTAATCGTTTTTCGGTTGATGCTTGGTATATGAAAAAATTACAAGCTGTTGCTGACCGGTACAAATTTAGCCTGTTAGTGCCGACCGCTGAGCTTAGTCAAGAGCATCTAGACATGATTTTTTATGGCACGGGTAATGAAGTATATAAAATTGCCTTGGGTGGTGGTAGATTCTTTAGTTCAACATATGAAGGTGTTATCTCTAATTTAGAAAGACGACATAAAGAAACTGAAAGTGATTTTATGCGTCGAGACATCGAAAGATTCATGAGAGAAAAACCATGTAATACATGTCACGGTAGGAGGCTAAAGCCAGAGGTTTTGGCTGTTACTGTCAGTGGTGTGTCTATTATGGATATATGTGAACTTAGTATTGATGATGCCATAGATTTTTTGGATTCTTTTAAACTTAGCGCCACTGAAAAACACATAGCATCCCAGATCCTAAAAGAGATTAATCTCAGGCTTAATTTTATGAAAAACGTTGGTTTGAATTATTTGACACTAGCTCGTTCAGCGACTACTCTCTCGGGCGGTGAGGCTCAGAGAATTAGATTAGCTACTCAGATTGGTTCCGGTCTTACGGGTGTTTTGTATGTTCTTGATGAACCTAGTATAGGCCTTCATCAAAGAGACAATGCTAAGCTAATCAGCACACTTATACACTTAAGAGATATTGGCAATAGCGTGATTGTTGTCGAACATGATGAGGAAACAATTTTATCAGCCGATTATGTCTTAGATATTGGCCCCGGAGCCGGTATTCATGGAGGACGGGTTGTAGCAGAAGGAACTCCTGAAGAAATTAAGAAAAATCCAAAAAGTTTAACTGGTCAATATCTTTCTTTGGATAAAAAAATATCTGTTCCAAAGAAAAGGCGCAAAGGAAATGGAAAAGAACTAATTATTAAGGGCGCAAAAGAAAATAACCTGAAAAATATTGATGTAACCATTCCTTTAGGTAATTTGGTTGTAGTTTCTGGTGTGAGTGGCAGCGGTAAGTCGACATTAATAAATGGTATTTTGGCTAAAGAATTACTGGCCAGATTGCATAAAGCTCATTCGGTACCGGGATCGCATGAAGAAATTCAAGGGATTAAAGAATTAGATAAAGCAATAGTTATCGATCAGTCGGCTATTGGCAGGACTCCTCGTTCAAATCCAGCTACATATACCGGCTTATTCACTCCAATAAGAGATTTATACGCTTCTACACCAGAAGCAAGACTCAGGGGCTATGCTAGCGGAAGATTCAGTTTTAACGTTAAGGGTGGACGATGCGAAAATTGTTCAGGAGACGGAATTATTAAGATTGAAATGCATTTTTTGCCGGATGTATATGTTGTTTGTGAGGTCTGTCATGGAAAACGCTACAACAAGGAAGTACTTGAAATACTATTTAAGGGTAAAAATATTGCCGATATTCTTGATATGACTTGTGAACAAGCATTATTGTTTTTTGAAAACATACCCTCTATAGCCAGAAAATTACAAACCCTTGTTGACGTTGGACTGAGTTATATTAAACTTGGTCAATCGGCAACAACACTTTCTGGCGGAGAGGCTCAAAGGATTAAGCTAGCTAGTGAGCTTTCTAGGAGACCAACTGGCAGAACATTATATATTCTTGATGAACCAACAACTGGACTGCACATGGCTGACGTAGATAAGTTACTTGGTGTTTTACATGCCTTAGTTGATGCTGGTAACTCAATGATAGTTATAGAGCATAATTTAGATGTTATTAAGAATGCTGATCATGTTATTGATATGGGCCCAGAGGGCGGTCAGGGCGGTGGTATCGTAATTGCTCAAGGTACCCCTGAAGATATAGCTAAAAACAAAGCTAGCTATACTGGCCAATATCTATCTACTTTAATTTGATTTTTCTATTTTTTTCTATTTCTTTCTTTTTTGATTCAAGCATGTTTTGAAAAATATGATAAAGCATTGGACCAAAGCTTATTGCGACAGCCAATAAAATAATAGGCAATAAGTATTTGTCTATATTAGGAATCTTTTTACCCAACCAAGCACCCAGTAGGACTACTCCGGCGCCCCACGTAATTGCACCAAGAATATTGTACATAACAAATTTCTTGCGATCCATATGGCCAATTCCAGCAACAACTGGTACAAAAGTTCTAGCGATGGGGACAAATTGTGCAAGGGCAATTGTTTTTCCGCCATGTTTTTCATAGAATTCTTCAGCAGATTTAATATATGACTGCCTAAAAAGCACTCCATCAGGCTTAGTGAAGAGCTTTCTGCCGAATCTTTTACCTATTTCATAGCCAACGTTACATCCGATTATGGCAGCTGCAATTACTAGAAAAATTAATAATCCTAAAGGGAATTTACCTTGACCTGCAAAGAAACCAGCTGAGAAAAGAAGGGTATCTCCAGGGAGGAAGAAACCAAAAAGCATACCAGATTCTGCGAAAACCATAAAAGTTATGGCTATTAACCCCCCGCTCTCAATTAAAGTTACTGGATTAAACATACTATTATTATATTACTTAGTTAATAGCAATATGTCTAATAATTTGATATACTGATAGGACTATTTAAAGGAGCTTTTATGCCGACACAAGAATTAATATCTTTAGAGTTAGAAAAAAGAGAAATTCTAGGAAAATCCGTTAAGAATCTTCGCAAGCAAGGTATTGTCCCTGCTGTTATTCATGACCATGGTAAAGCGAGTAACATCGTCATGGGAAAATATGTTGATATGCTTAAAGTTTATCGTCATGCTGGAAAGCATCACCCAGTTGAACTTACTATTGGTAAGGAAAAGTACACAGCACTCATTAAGTTTGCTGAATTTGATCCAAAGCATAATCAACTAAATCATATTGTCTTTAATGCAGTTAATGCCAATCAAACAGTCGAAGCTGAAGTTCCTGTACACCTAAGTCAAGACATTCCAGCAGTTAAAGCCGGTCTTTTGGTGATACATCAACTTGATCATATTCTAATTGAAGCACTTCCTTCAAAATTAATTGATGAATTTATAGTTGATTGTGATTCCTTAGTAGAAATTGGCGACAAAAAAACTGTAGCTGATTTAATAGCCCCTGATGGCGTTACTATCATTACTGAACCAGAACATACTATTGCAATTGTTGAAGAAACTAAGGCTCAATTATCTGAAGAATCTGAAGAGGCAGAGGCCGAAACTGAGACTGATGATGCAAAAGAAGAGTCTAAAACCGAAGGCTCTGAAAAATAATAAATTTTTCGACCTAGTTGTTTAGTCAATATTTATATTTCTTGATATGAATGCTAAGTTAAAAAACAAATTAACAAAATTGCCAATAAGCCCGGGTGTTTATTTTCATAAGGATAAAACTGGTCAGGTTATTTATATTGGAAAAGCCGCTAATCTTAGAAATAGAGTTAGGCAATACTTTCAAGTTAGCCGAGTAAGAGATCCAAAAACTATAGCATTAATTGCAGAAATTGATGATGTCGATTGGATGGAAGTTGAAACAGAACTGGATGCTTTATTCTTAGAAGCCGAATTAATTCGTAGGAATTTACCAAAATTTAATATTCTTCTCCGCGACGATAAAAGCTATAGCTACATTAGGATTAGTTATAGTTCAGAGCATCCGGCAGTAACTCTAACTAGAAGGCCAATTGATGATAAAGCAAAATATTTTGGACCGTACTTAAATGGCCGCGAGATAAAACAAGCATTAAGACTGCTCAGAAAAATATTTCCATACTCTACTCACGTCAATCAAATACCTAAAAGAGCCTGTTTGCAGTATCATCTAGGGCTTTGTCCTGGACTTGAAGAAAATAAAACTTCAATCAAAGAATATAGGGCTAATTTAAGGCTTTTAATTAGCTACATACAGGGCAATAGAAAGTCATTAATTAATGAAATAGAATCAGACATGAAGGCTTCGGCAAAAAAGAATGAGTTTGAAAAAGCCAGTCACTACAGAAATCAAATGATGGCTCTAAAATCTTTAACCAAACAAAGATTATTCACCGATAGCGAAACTCTAGATATTTCTAAAGACAGAGCTATTACTGGCCTTATAGATATGTTTGGAATGGATAAAGTTCCAAGAAGAATTGAGGGATATGATATTAGCCACATGCAGGGAACAGATAATGTTGCAAGCATGGTTGTCTTCCGAAACGGTATGCCAGATAAAGCAGAGTATCGAAAGTTTAATTTAAGAGTACCTGGCAATAATGATTTTGCTCATATGGAAGAAGTTATTACTAGAAGACTTAGTCAAAAAAATGTTAAATCATGGGGACTACCAGATCTTATTTTGATTGATGGTGGAAAGGGTCAACTATCTTCAGCAATCAAAGCTAGAGACAAGATGAATCATTCAATACCTATGATTGGACTTGCTAAGCGCGAAGAAGAAATAGTTATTAATATTAATGATTCTAATGTTAATCTGAATCATGAAGAACTAGGCAAGCAGGATGCAATAATTAGACAAACCGGTAATAATATTAATATATTATTACCTACCAATTCAGATATCGTAAAGTTGCTTCAGAGGATTAGAGATGAGAGTCACCGCTTTGCAGTCAGCTATCATACTATTTTAAAACGAAAAAGACAGACTTTATCAGGAATAGATACAATTCCTGGAATTGGTCCAATTACTAGAAAAAAGCTACTCAGAGAATTTGGTTCATTCAATGCAATCAAGG
>CAITDW010000023.1 GCA_903891235.1 uncultured Candidatus Saccharibacteria bacterium | reverse complement strand
GATCAAGCTAATCAAGATGGTAATGTACTGAGTATTAATGGGTTAATAATAGATGGCAAGCTACAATTTAGTATAATGAGTAAGTTTGATGAGCTTAATACCACAAGAATAGCTGAAGCTTTCAAACGACAACTAGAAACTTGTATTTCTCATTGTATATTGAAAAAAAATGTAGAATATACGATTAGTGACTTTAGAGCTATAAAAAATGAAGCAGATTTATCCAAATTTCCATTAATTGTAAATACTGATCAATATGACTGGTTTGGAATGACTGAAATTCAGCAAGCTTATTTATTTGGCAGATTAAATAATTACGAAATTGGAAATGTTGCTAACCACATTTATACTGAATATTATTACAAAAATCTTGATATTAGTAAATTAGAAAATATTATTAATTTTCTAATCTCAGAATACAAGGTATTAAGAACAATTTATTCATTCGAAAGACTCCAACAAAGGTTTCTGAAGTTAATAAATATCCCTAAATATAGAATACGAATAAATGATCATTCACAGATATTTCTGAATAACGAAAACTTAAAATTAATTAGAAATAGGCTTTCACATAAGGTTTACAACCCAGAACGTTTTCCATTATTTACATTTGAAGTTACAAAATTTCAAGACTATTATGTATTACATATTAGCATAGACTTAATAATATTGGATGGAAAAAGTAGACATGCACTGCTTACAACAATAGATCAACTTTATAGAGAAGCTACCCCTCAAATAACAATTCCGAATATTTCGTTTAAAGATTATCAAGATTATTATCAATTATTGAAACATTCTGACTGGTATAACAAAGACAAAACATACTGGCAAAAAAAAATCCCAAATATGCCATTAAGACCAGAGTTACCATTCAAAATATTACCTGAAAAAGTTTCATCTCCTATCTTTAATAGTCATACTTTATATATAGAAAAAGAGATATGGACTAAGTTTAAAGAAAAAGCAAGAATATATAATCTTTCATATTCATCGGTTCTTTTAGGATTATATGGCAGTGTCATAGCTTATTTTTCAGGAAATAAGGAGTTTTTAATAACGATGACATTATTTAATCGTTATGCAATTCATAATGAAGTAAATGATATTTTGGGTGATTTTACATCTACAAACTTATTTCATTATTTAGACTTTGGTGATGATCTTTTACAAACTTTAAAAAGAACTCATAACGTAATGTGGGACGATATTAATCATGCATTATACACTGGTCTAGAGGTTCAAAGAGAAATAGCTAAATTAAATAAACTTGATAGTAATAAAGCAGTTTCACCAATTATATTTACAGGCATCGTAGAAAATAAAGTGAATGACAGCGAAGAACGTACCTATTTAGAAAACAACGAATTAATAGATAAAAGATATTGGTGTGGTCAAACATCTCAAGCTTGGATAGACTTACAAGCGATTGAGGTTGGCGATCGCTTCATGAGCCAATGGCTATATGTAGATCAGCTATTTGATAAAAACTATATTGAAAATTTAAACACATTATATTGCAATTTAATTAAATTTCTAGCAAATAATTCTTGGGAAAATAAGGTAGATTTATTTACCCCACCACTTAAAGACTTAGAGTTAATAACGAGATGTAATAGTAGTAAACAAATATTAAGTCAGGACACGCTATTTA
Source organism: uncultured Candidatus Saccharibacteria bacterium (assembly GCA_903891235.1). Classification (GTDB taxonomy): domain Bacteria; phylum Patescibacteriota; class Saccharimonadia; order Saccharimonadales; family UBA4665; genus CAIYEO01. The sequence continues at coordinate 304 of CAITDW010000023.1, read as the reverse complement.
GCAGACATGAAAATACCGTTATTCAACATTCTTTAGATAATAGCATAGCGATAGTAGATGAATCTATGAATAAAAAATATAGCCACGCTCAGCTAGTGCACGAAACAGATTTGTTATCTAAATATATACTTAAAAACCAAAAAATAGCTAAGTTAGCTAAACAAAATCAATTTCAAAATAAACTCATTGGTATTTTATGTGAGAAAGGTTACAAGCAAGTAGTATCAATATTATCAATAATGAAATCTGGTCACGGTTACTTGCCACTCAATATAGAATGGCCCATTAATAGATTAGATGAAAT
>CAITDW010000022.1 GCA_903891235.1 uncultured Candidatus Saccharibacteria bacterium | reverse complement strand
TTATTGATGTTGCTGTAGTCCATGTAGCAGTAGAAGAAGAACTCTGTAAGTTGTTAGATGATACTGGAAGTGGGTTAGCTACCGATACTGCTGTGATAGTTCCTGCTTTATCATAAACAGGTATTGTTCCTATTGGGTGAGTTATTGTTGAAGAACCATCAGTGTACTGAGTACCACCTCCACCTCCACCACTTGAAGAAACTTGTAGTAAATGAGTAGTTGGGTCTGCTTCTAATACAACAGGAGTTATTCCGTCAGCTGTTGAAGCCGCAGTTAGAAATGGTACTCTGTTTGCATCTCTTGGTGTTGAATATGGTGAACCTGATCTATTGCTCATAATTAAAAAAAACCCTTCCTATTGGGGCTGAGTTAAATACCTAATGTCCATATTATATCACTAATCTTCATATAATGATTTAAAACTAGTGAATCTTCGTTTATCTTCTTCAAGTTCTTGTCTTTCAAGGCGCATGGCATCTCTTTTAGCAGTAATACTTTCTTCTTTTTCACGAAGTATATTTAGTTTATTGGTTGTTTCTTTCTCGACACGCTGGTATTCTGCAGACTTCTTAGTGATCCTGTCAATTAACATTTTAATCTCATCTTCTAAAGATTGCTTTTGATTAGCTAATACATTTAATGAATCATACAAGTTCTGTTCGTCATGTATCTTAGTCATTGCCATATTGTCTATCTCATGCTCTAGGGCTGTTCTTGCGCCCTTGAATTCGATTATCTCGTGTTCTATACTACCTGCTTCATCTTGTAGTTCTAACAGCCTCTTATTGCCTTGTGTAATAGTTTGGTCAATTAATAGTTGTTGTTCCTTTAGGTAATCTTTTTGTTGCTTAACTTCATTTTTAATAACAATAATGTTCTTTTTGACATTAGACTCTTGTTTCTTAATGTCGTTCAGCTTTTCACTACCTAACTTTTCACGTCTGGTAATCTCAACAGTTAAATTGTTATGTGTCTGGTAGGCTATGTCATATTTATGACTCATAGCTTCTACTTCATTCTCGGACTCTTTAATTAGGTCTATTAAACCAGTTAATTTACGCTCGTAAGCTTTGACTCTTGATTCATATACACTTAATGTAATTGGTGCTTCTTCTAGCGCCTTTAACTTAATGTCTAGGTATTCTTCCCTAGCATCAAGTTCTTTACTTCTTTGTTGGAGCTTGGCTTCGTTGAGGTTCATTGAAAGTAGGGTTTTCTATTCCTAAGAATAATTTATCTATCATCTGCTCTTGGAGCAAGCCATCATTCCAGTTAAAGCTTCGTGCCTGTGTTTCAGATATTTTAGGTGTATCGGTTAATCTTTTCTTTGCTACTAGCTTTTTGTATAGTCCTTCGATAAATAGATCAGCGTTTGCACCAACTAGTACTTCGCTATCTCCAGCGCCTAATGACCAGATTTGTTCGTTGCCAGGTAGTCGACCATCAAAGTTAGAAGTAAAGCGTTGTCGGCCTTCTATTACTCTTGTAGCACCATTGTCACTAAAGCCTTCTACTTCACCATCTATAGGGAAATACTGCCAGTCAAACTTTTCATTGTCTATGTTTATTATACGGACGTAATCAGTGGCTTTGTATCTGTCACGAAGTCTATCTCTAAAGAGTTTTCCTTCGGTTATTGACGTTGCTGTTCTCTGCTGGTGTTCTGTTTGTGCTACTTGTGGCATTTTCTGCTCCTTCTAAATTGTTAATTAACTCTGTTAGAGCATCATATTTGCCCTGTAGATATCTTAGTTCTTGCGCAACCCATGTATTAGAATTCAGATTATTAAACTGAGTTTCTATGTTACTACGAGCTTGCGTTAACTCATCTTTGTTCATAATTGGATTATACCACTAATACGCATATGAACCAATATGCCCCATCTCAATGTTTGGGTCACAAAATAGTTCTATACCCACTTTGTTAGCTTCTTTACAAAAGTATACATCTTCAGTCATATGTTCGTTATTTTCAGTTGACCATTCTATAAAATAAGGCTTCTTTAATTTCTTAAATATATTAAGGTCAATTAACATAAAGCCTGTAGCTAATGTATACACCTGAAATAATTCTTTTGATAAGTCTTTGCTTCTTGGAGTAAAATTCATTTTCTTTTTAGGGTCCCATAAGCTAATAGTAGGACCAGAGAAGTCTTCGGATGTTGGACTCATTCTAACATTATAATTAGCACCGACTATATCTTTTTTATGTTGTATTAGTTTCCATATACCATCAGCTGGAAATATCATATCTGCATCAATAAACATTAAATGTGTAGCGCCTGCATCGATAGCATTTTGTACTAATCTATTTCTATTAGGAGCAACATATCCACCAAGTTGCATAGATAAATTGGCATATATGTCATGTTTTTGTAGGTCGTTCATAGCACCTATAAGAGAAGCAACTGTTTCAGCTCGTATTGTTCCGCCTGTTGGCATACCAATAACTAATTTCATAAATAGATTATACCACACAATAAAAAAGACCACATAATGGTGGTCTTAATATAATTTTGTATTTGTTTTAACTAATAGATAAGTCAGCTGGGAACAGCACACCTGCGCCAGTAGTATAGGGACTTTCTAATCCGTATCCTACTATTTGTTTATCTGCATCTTTTGTTGGGTCAGCACCCGTTACATATCCTGGAGTGGTAGAAGTTTTACTTAATACTAATGAAAACCCTTGTGGAATTGCCCCAGATGCAATAGCGCTGCCGTTCCAATATTTATTATCGCTAGTAACTAAAGCTCTACCGTGAGTTTGAATCCAACCATATTGATTAGCACCCATAGCAACAGTAGTGACTCCAACTTGGTGTTTGTTTGTTGCAGAAACAGATTGGTCAACTGCATAATCTGTCACAACGTTATACCAAAGACTATAACCTAAGTTGACTATTGAACCTGCTGGGACTGCTAAAGTTAATGGTTGTTGTAGAGTAATTGTAGTTACACCAGTAGAGGTAGCAGGTGTGTTTCCACGAATCCTATAGCTAGTTCCCTTACCAGTTCCTGTTAGTATATCTATTTCACCATCTTGTAAGTCGTTTAATCCGACTGCAGTACCATTTAATGTTACTTTTATTTCATACACCCCTGCAGCGATTAAGGTACTGGAAGAACCAGATACCGTTAATCCTACAAAGTTAGTAGTGTAAGGTGTACATAATACAATTCCAGCTGGTTGTGCTACAGAGCCAATTTTAGCATATCTGAATACACGTCCGTCACCAGTCTGACCAGTAGAACCAAGAAAGTCCTGCTTGTCATTGGTGACTACACGTAAGTCTACACTGGTGAGTTCTCTGCCAGCCTGTTGCATATATTCTCCTTAATTTACTAAGCAGTTCTAGTGAATACGTAAGCTGTTGAAGAAGAAAACATTAAAGTAAATCTTCCAACGCCCGTTACACCGCTTGCTACTGTTAGTTGTCCAAAAGAAGCAGCTGTTGTGTTAGCAGCATCTGATTTAATACCGTTAGTAGCAACTGCTACAGTTACTGGATTTGAACCAGCTGTATTGTCAATGTATAAATCAAATACTGAACCTTGTACTGCTCCAAGAGCTGCACCCAATAATGTACCTGTAGGTAGCGTTATTGTTGTAGCTGCTGCTGATGTACTTGTGATGTAACCAGTTGCAACCTGTGCTGCCGTAGCTGTTGCTGTGGCGTTAATAGCTACAGGCGTGTGGTTTTGAGTGCTTGCACCTGATACCAATGCACCTGTAGTGCTAATACCACCAG
>CAITDW010000021.1 GCA_903891235.1 uncultured Candidatus Saccharibacteria bacterium | reverse complement strand
TCTTTTGACCACCATATTTCTTTGTTTTCAACTTTTTGTTCAAAATCTTTGTATATTTTGCCGAACTTACCGTGCCGATAAACTTCTGGGGCGTCTTTAACGCTTGCCGGCTTTACATTCCAATGATCAATCTCATAATCTTTATAGAGGATGGAATCCTTCCAATGGTTTTCATGAACATCAAAACCTTCAAGTAGATCTTTAGTATTGAAATCACTCGGCATAAAACCCGGCAATTGATTCCACTGAATGAGTTTATCCCTATCGTCAGGAGTAAAGAGTATAGACTTTGGTTGATGATGTATCGGGAAACTCTCCACGCTAGGCTTATTTGCATTAAGGTCAATATCCATCATGAAGCTTTTGTGCTTATTACTGCTTAACAAAGGATCGTTTTGCATTTGTTTCCACATAGAATCCTTGTGTTCTTGTGATACTAGCGGATTGCTCATTATGTCATCGAAATCTGAACCGACCCAAGGGTGTCTATGTTCAAACTGAGCCGCATTATTAAGCCCTACCGCAATGCCTCCCGCAAGAGCGGCAGTCGGTGTTAATCTAGCGATATTCATAGCCATCGTAGTTAATGGACCTACTCCCGTTGACATAACGCCTCGCATACCTAGCCCCAAAAGCATATCCTGAACGGTAATCACAGAACTCGTTACCGTATTTATTCCCCCTATACCTGAAGCATTTGCAGAATCAATAAAACTAAATCCGCCTATGTTATTACTCTTTACCCCACTTTTATTAGAACTATCATAGATAGGCATAGATTGGTTTTTACGCATAGCCTTTAGCATAATGCTTATCTCATGATCCTCATCTAGCTCAAACTTTGATAATAAATTAGATAGACCGGTATAATCGGGAGATATATCCGTTATCGGTTTAAAACTTTTAGCTTTATTTTGCTTTATAGGTTTCTGCGGTCTTTTATCTATAGGCAATAAATGCCCGTCTTCGTCATACCAAGCAGGATTAGTTAGATTCCACCCCTCGTCATCACTAGACTCATCGCCTTCATCGCGTTCATCATGAACCTTGAGATTACTAACCATGTAGTTCTCACCGGCACTAACTCCTGAGTATCCCTGCATTGTTAAATCTACTAACGCATCTAACATTATTTTTGCGCTCTCTAACGAGTGCCACACTATTTCTTTAGCATTTGCAAACTGGGGCTTACATAACTGAACCGTTAAAACTTCTTTTACAAACTGATCAACATCCTTAATTGCCCTATTCTCTTGTCTAGCAGCTTTTAACTCTTTTAAATATTCGTTGTTTAAAATATGATGCGTAGCTCTCAGCAAAGATTGAGTTTTTTTATCTTCAATCTTATCTATTTGTTGATCTAATTGATTAAATAATTCCTTATAAGCTATTTTATTATAGGCATGCTCTCTATCTTGATCTTTGTGATAATCTAAATTTTCAGTTTCGGCTAATTTATCGATCTCTTGTTGGATTTTAACTAAGTGACGCTCACGCTCTTTAATATCAATACCCGTATGCGGATCTTTACCTATTATTTCATGTAACTTTTCATCTAAACGCTCTTGGTCTATTTTACCGCCGAACATATTAACTAATTTTGCTCCACCGAGTACAAAACTTTTACCGCTATCCTTAACATTGCCGACTACATCGGTAATATAGTTGCCTAATTTTTGTTTGACACTGTCTTCTTGTACTAAACCACGATATAGCTTTTTAAAAGGTACTTGCTCCGGTTCTTGCTTACTATTGCCGAATATTTCCTTATGAATCACCGAATCAAAAGCAAAACTCTCTTCTTTAGTAATTTGCTCGGTTTGAGATATATCACGATTTAGAGGATCTCCTTCTATAACGCCGCTAACAATATTACCTGAACCGATCGTGCCGAATAACTGACGTTGATTATCTTTGTATTCAACTTTTAGCGGCATATGAGAAAATGATGCGACATTACCTTTTTCGTTATTGTTCAGCTGGAAACTAGCCCCTATACCCAGAGTCACCCCCTCGTCATAATCATGTATAGTCTTAACAATCATCCGACCGCAATTGATACTTAAATTACCCTTATCGCTAAGATTGCCGTATTTGTCTTCTTCGGCATTGGCAATAATACCTCCAGCCAATTCTAAACTGTCTTTAACTACTATATTCACTAGATTTGAGCCGATTATCTTTCCTAATTGTTGACTCCATCCTGACTTTTTAAACCCGCTTTCAACACCTCCGCCAAACTGATTGCTAGCAGAATCCGAGCTATAACCGATATGGAAATTAGCTCCGCTAAGCTTTTCTGATATAGTATCTTGAACCGAACCAAGAATTAGATTATTCGCTTTAATGTCGACATTTGCACCTTCGAGACTGCAACCGATAAATCTCCCGGTTCCAGATAGAGTAAGTTTTAGATTACCGCTAGCTTTAAGGTAATTTTGATGATGAACAATCGTTTCGGATTCTATATTTCTATTTGAAGTCTGTAAATTACTGCCCAAGCCTTTCTTTAATAAATCTATTTCTAACCCGACACTACCTAAATTATATTGGTATTCATGCTTATCATCGCTTGTTTGCCACTCAAAATCACGGGCTTCGATATCTATATTCTCGGT
>CAITDW010000020.1 GCA_903891235.1 uncultured Candidatus Saccharibacteria bacterium | reverse complement strand
TGTTGGTTTGGCCTTTGGATAATTCTTGGAATAGCGGTTAAAGCAGAAGCTAAAATTTTTGGCACACAAGGTTACGTATTTACCATTATCGAAGAAGATTTTCTTGAAGTTATAAATGCTAGACTTCAAAAAATAGATTGGGATGAATTTAATAAAAATACGCAAAATAAAACCAAAGAATACATCGAGCGACCAACCGCAGTTGCGGGTATAACTAGGACTAAAGAATCTAAAGAGTTTTTCTATGATCCAACTTATGAATTATCCGAAGATATTAAAGATAATCAAGAAAAACTTATTTATAAGGCTGGCACTAAAATTAACCCGCTAGAGTCCATTCCTCTAAGAGAAGCTCTAATTTTTATCGATGGCGATGATAAATCTCAAGTTAATTTAGCTCTTAAGTTACGACAAAAATATAATAATAAAACAAAGATCATTTTAGTAAAAGGATCTCCTCTTCAGCTACAAAGAAATCATAAAAAAGATAAAATCTGGTTTTATTTTGATCAAGCAGGATTTATTACTCAAAAGCTTGGTATTACAGAAGTCCCTGCATTAGTTACACAGGATGGATTAAAATTAAAAATTCAACTGATAGGAGAGAATGAAAGTAAAATAATTTTAGAAAGAAACATAGAGGAAGAAGGCAAAAAAATAAAGGCAGCAGAAAAAAGTTCTATAACCTCAATGGAGGTTAGATAATGAAAAAACTCTCCTATAGATTGTATTTTATTTTTTCTTTAGCTTGCTTATGTTTAGTCAATAATCTAGCTTACGCTAAAAAATGCACGGGGCAATTTGTTAATCCAATTAATGATATCAATTGGGAGTGTTTATTTCCAATCACTGTTGGATCACAAGAATTAGTCAGTAATAAAACTGGACTGAAAGACACTAGGAATCCAGACCTACCTGTATGTGTGTGTCCTAAGGGTGGCATACCTTTGCCAGGAATTGTGGGAGGTTTTTGGGAGCCAGCAAGACTTGTTGATATTTCGCCTGAGCCTTATTGCTTTGTTAATCTAGGTGGTTTAGAAATGGATATGGGTTTTGAGCGCAGTCAAGCTGGAAGACCAAAGGCAGCAAGTAGTCAAATTTCTACTTGGTATGTTCATTATTATATGTATCCAATTTTAGCAATATTAGAGTTATTTACTGATTTTATTTGCTTGCAAGAAACAAATTTTGATCCTTTATGGATTAGCGAAATTGATCCAACAGGTAGTGATGATGAGCTAACAATGATACTTCATCCAGAAGCTTTTATATTTAATAATTTACTAGCACAAGCAGCTTGTTCGGCTGACTGCGTTGCTGCAACAAGTAATAATCAACCACTTGATTCATTATTTTGGTGCGCAGGCTGTCAAGGTAGTATGTACCCAATGAATGGTAATGTGAATGCTCATATTGGAGGGGTGCAGGCATCATTAAATGCTGCTGAAAAAATGACTTTTAAACTTCATCGTCAAAGCATGGCGTATGAAACTTCCAGTAGTGATATTAAAAAACTCTGCACTAAGCAGTTAGCTTTAGTTATGAAAAAAAGTCATTATCGTTATCAAATGGTCAATCCTGACACTAGCAAATGTGCTCCCTTTGGTAAATCAACTAGTTTTTTTGAAAGCAAAAAAGAAACTCCAATCATTGGTGAGGATTTCGGGTTTTTATTATGGAGGAAGCGCGGATGCTGCATTTTATAAAAATCATTTTACCGTTATTGCTACCTTTTGTTATATCTTTCACATTGTTGGTGGGTACTAAGCAAATTGCTTGGGCGCAAGATGAATTAGCTAATGTAGTCGATAATATAAATGATCA
>CAITDW010000019.1 GCA_903891235.1 uncultured Candidatus Saccharibacteria bacterium | reverse complement strand
ATATACGTGAAACGCTCTCTCCACGGAACCCGGTGAATTCTTCCAAGGTGAAATAGAGCCTTCTTCCAGAACCGAGAAACCAAAAAGTGATAATGCGACTACCTTTGAATATTGATTGCTTGGCATTATAATGTGTATTATACAGTGGATCTTTCATAATCGCTTCAATAATAAAGAAAAAATCAAATTTAGATCCGTTGTGTGCAAAAATGTTATAAAATGTATGCTCTGGTGTCTCTTGTAATAAGAATTGTAGAAATCTATCGATGCAGTCCAACCCTAGATATGATTGTTTCGTTTCGTGATTAACAAAACTTAATAATGTTGCTACTTGTAAATAATATTTATTATCAGTAATGGTTGTTATATTATCGATATCATTTCGTGTCTCTATATCGAAGTATAATTCTTTAATAATTGACATTGAATGTACTCTTAATCGTTGTTGTTGATAAAAACTAATTCTGTCAGGATTACAGTGATGATCATTCCAAAACTCCCGCCCACAATCTTTGCATTTATTTTTGTTTTCCATTTTAGATTTTAAAATGCTGTAATGTTCATTTTCAAGTAGGAGTAGAGTGTTAGTTGATTCTATCGGTTCGTTATTGACTTCCTTCATTGATAAATCTACTATTTGTACCCTCATCTTGTATTGTCGGATGACTCGGTATAAATCCGCTGTTGAAATTTTTGTATTAGGTTCTAAATTAAATTGTTCTCGTAAGTTTTTTATGGATGGTAGTTCTTGTTTTAATAACCGTAGGCAGTCTAACCCGCAGTTGTTAGGTTTGGTTCGTCTCGATATGGTTGTTATTCCATTTCTTTCGCTTAAAAATACTGGAATATTTCCTAATTTTGAATTGGGTTTATGATGACCACCGCACCCGCCTCTGACATGATTAAATTTTATATCGATGGTTCCTGATAAAAAATCTAAAAATGACATTCCTTCATAATTGCTGTCATATTCTTCATCTTCTCTCATAAGTCGATCGTATAATTCTTGGAGTGTCGGTTGTAAGTTTTCAAGTGTTGTTGCTTTTGTCCCTATTGTCCGTCCTCTAATTAGGTAGTCATTTACTGCTATGACCATTTTTACATTTCCATGTTGTCGTTTTATCTGTCGTTTAAAGTTTTCAATTGCTTTAAATGGATGTCCCTTTGCTCTAAAAGTAAAGTTTGTAGTGTTTGGTATTTCGTTTTCGTATCTCACATTATTTGCTATCGTGATAAAATGTGATTTTTTAAATTCGTTTGTTAGTGTATATTTTCGCTCTACACTTTCTACGGTTGGAAACATTTTTTTCGTAATTTCACCTTTGAAATTTGGAAATAAATCCCTAATTCTATTTGTTTCGTGTATGGTTGTTTCATTTTTAATTCTTCGCTGTAATTCTTCGTTTAATTGTTGTTCATATTTAAATAACTCTTTCTTTAAAAAAATCCTGCTTGCCTTGTCGGTTGGTCGATATGGTAGTCGATCACCAAGAATACGTTTTAAAAGTCTGTATCCTTCAGCATAATGTCCTACATGCCACCCTTTTACAAATACCGTCTGTATATTCTCATCCGTCAGAACATTTAATGCTCGCCGGACAAGTCCGATTTTATGTGTTATATCATTCATTT
>CAITDW010000018.1 GCA_903891235.1 uncultured Candidatus Saccharibacteria bacterium | reverse complement strand
TTGACGAACATTTACCTAAAATTTCAGCAGAAACATTGGGTTGGCTGGCCACAGTTATTATTCATTGTGCAACTATTCCTACTTTACTGAGTTTATTAACTGGACTCAGTGACCGCACACCTAATTTGGATATTGTGCTATTCATGTGGACAGGACTTATCCTAATGTTTGGTCGGGCAGTTATACTCAAAGATGCACTTAATATCATTACAATTGGTGTGGGTTTTATGGTGCAAGCCGTTTTGATGGCACTGATATTATTTAAATAAACATGCTAGAAAATTTGTTTATTATTTTTGCACCCGGACTAGGTGGCAATCATTTAGCAAATTTAATTGCACTATCAAATCGATTTAATCGTAAATGTGATTTAAGTGGTTATAAACCAGGCATAGAAAATGCTCACGTTAGTAATCTTGCTAATCTCCAAGAAGAAAAATTATTAACTAATCTGTCAGAATTACAAAATCAAAGTAATGTATTATGTGGACATATTGCAGAGTATCTGTGGATACAAGATAAAAATATTGATAAGTTTTTTACTAATCGTAAATTTTTAATAATATCTTTTCCAGAAAAAAATAGTATTGCGTATCAACGATTAATAAAATTGTGTCCCCATCTAATTAATGACTATTGGTTTTATGAACAATCAAGTTTATATTCACAAAAACACATTGAAAAATTATTTGACGAACATGATTTTTTTAATCTAAGTGCAGAAAATATTATAACAGAAAATGTTAACGGAATAGTGGATTTTATAAAATCAGAGTTATGTACAGATATTAATGTATCATTGGCCACAGAATTACATAATGTATGGTATCCGTCGATTACTTCGTCAATATGAATTTAATACAAAGTCAACCCGGAGTTGCAGTTATTATAGGGTGCTGGGAAGAACATACTCAGAATATTCATGCTAAAGCTATTAATAACATAATTCAATTTATAGAATCTTCAAATAGTATACATACTATCTTATTGTCAGACTATCACACAAAAATTAATAGTGAAATACAAGGGCCCAATAGGTGGTATTCAAATGCCGAAGAAATATTTTACTCTCAACAGGGTGTAGATTGGATAAAGAGATATTGGAAACAACTTGATACAACTCAAAAGTTTGTTAATGTATCAAGCAAAATTTTAAATCATTCATGGAAAAAACCATGCATTTCCATAAGTGAACAGTGGCAGCTAAGTTATCTATTAAATCATGATTTTTCGGAAACTACTAATGTTTGGTATTTTGGGATAGGTTGGAACTTTGGTATAAAAAGAGATTATATTGGCTGGGGTCAGTTGTGTGATCTTGTTAGGGCAAAACATATTATTAAACCTATTAATATTTTAACACATAGATATTGTGTGTTAGCTAATCTATCAACATCGCCAAACTTTCAATTAACCAAATTTGATTATCCAAATTTTGATAAATCGGATTGGAAACCATTAGAAAATGATGTTTATATTAAAACGTCATTGGAGTGGAGTTGAGGTTGACAAGTAAATCAAAATCAAGTATAATTTATACTTGTGTAAAATTTTGTAAGGACAACAAATGAGTATGCATTTACATCATCCTTCACTGAGTCTAAACGGCAAGCGTAAAGGCAAGGTAAAATTCCGTAACGCTGCTGAAGCACGTAAAGCTCGTGAACTTGAAGAATCTTGGAAAAAACTGCTCCGAGCACAGGGCATTGAAGCAGAGGAAAAAAAGCGCAGTCGTGCATTAAAAGCAGAACCATTGACTTATAAATTATCTGCTCCTGTAGGACGCAGTAATACCAATCATATTCCTAGTCTTAATAGTGGAGCAGGTGTTGCTACAC
>CAITDW010000017.1 GCA_903891235.1 uncultured Candidatus Saccharibacteria bacterium | reverse complement strand
TAAACCTCTGGCTCTTTCCGAGACTTAGCTTCTTTGAGTTTGCGTGCCTGAACTAGCTCTCTGTACTCTTTAAATTTTTCTGCTAGCTCTTGAGCAATGACACTATTTATTTCTTTAACATCGTTCTTATCGGCTTTAGGCTTCGGTTGATATGGAGATTGTTTATATTTCGGAGAAGGCTTTTTTGCTGTTTTTGTTTCACTCATGGTTGCTCATCGTATTAAAATTTATATATGAATGGAGAGTTAGATTTGCAGCCCCATTTTATTTAAGATCTTTTTACTTTCAGCTATATAAAAATCTAGGTCTATATCATTAAATTCTAACTGTTCAGGTATCTCCATTAAAGGAGTTGCGCCATCTGAACCAGCTACCTTTTTACCATCAACATCTCTTATGGCATCCCCATTGACGCTATGATACCACCTGACAGTTTTACCTAAATTCTGACCTTTATAATAAGCTCCATCTTTTGACTTTCTAAATGATAAAAAATTACCTATATCATGCTTCATTGAATAAACAGTTTCAGCTATTGGGGCATTATCTAAAAGATATTTAGTAATACTTTCTCTCAATACTTTGGCTATACCGTTATTGGTTAGAGACTGTCCAAAAGGACCTTTAGTTTTGATTGTTCTATCTAATTTTACAGCTAGGTATTTATTCACAGATTGCTTGTATACATCTTGGTAATATGTAGACTCGGTTTTTAAATTACACTTCTCCTCCCAATTAGATACTATCTGTTTCATCAGCTCTTCATTTCTAATATCTGTATTAACCACGATACCATCGGTATTAGCCGATACAACCGAGATACCATTCACTTCTAATTGTTCTATAAGCATCAGAAGTGATAATTGGCCGGTAAGGGTTACATTTAGTAACAAGTCGGGTGAATATAAACTACTAAATTTAGATCCTAATTTACCAAACGTCCCATTTAAAATAATTTTACATGTCTGGTTTTTTATCTTATCCCCAACCAACTTAGCTTCTAATCTCTCTTCATAAAAACTACGATAATCTTTTATAAAACTTGATGGATAATTTATAGGAATATAATTGTTATTCATCATTATATTGGGGTAATAGCTCACAACATCTATATCAACTAATATTTTATCCTTACTGTCAAAATGTATATTCTTCTCCTTTGAATGACTACCGCCAATTCCAATTGTATAAGTTGTATTAGCTATTTTTACTTTGTAAGGGATGTTAATAATCTTACCATCATCCTTTAATTTATATTCATTGTTTTTAATCTTCAGAAAAAGATCAATTAATACATCACAGCTAAATCTTAAATATTCAGGCGCTTTATATTTTATGAACTCTTTATCGTATGTATAACCTTCTCTTTTATATGGAATCCCGTACTTCTTGTTAAAGATCTTTTCGGCTATAGATGGATCAGATTGAGACATTAAGTCAACATCATGTTCTTTAGAAAACATGTATCTAATTTCTAATTCTTTATATATTTTATTAGTTAAAGCTTCGGTTACCTGGGCGTCATTAAAGCAATAATCTCGCACTTCAATCATTTGCTCTATTGTTAAAGATTCGTCCGGGTTATATGGTAGATCCTGTAGTTTTTTAAAACCAATTCTAGCAGCATAAGTCTTTAAAGAAAACCTAATCCCCGGTATTACATTTATAATATCTATATGCTGTTTAACATAACAACAAGGCACACCTGCGCTTTCTAGTATTTCCCATACAAATATTTCTTTTGGTTTGTTAATTATCTTATTTGATGCTTTTTTTAACGTGCTTGTATCAGCACCAGCTATCGCCACACGTATCATAGGCATATCATAGTTGTTAGAACTAAAGCCAACTGTTGTGTAGTTTGATAATATATCTTTTATTTCTTTTACTTGGTCATTACGGAAATAATCATTATCTCTTATCTCAAAATATTTACGCATACCCTTGCAAATAAAACAAATCAAGAAGTAGTTGGGATAGCATTCAACATCAAGATAAACTGGTTTTTCTAGAAAAACAGAAAAAGAGTCGTTCGCTGATAATATTGCTTTCATTTTGATTGAGTTATTTTAATATTTTTTTGTTACGTTAT
>CAITDW010000016.1 GCA_903891235.1 uncultured Candidatus Saccharibacteria bacterium | reverse complement strand
TTCACCAAATTCTAATATCATTCAAATTGCTATAAAAAAATATGGAAACTTCACTAAAGCATTAAGCAAGCTTAGTCCTGGAGATTCCATCTTTATTAGTGGCCCATTTGGAAATTTCGTGATCGATGCTGAAATAGATCAAAACTTATTGCTTATAGCTGGTGGAATTGGCATAACACCATATATAAGTATGTTAAGATATTTGACTGAAAGTAAAACAAAACTACCTATTACTTTAGTTTATGGCAATAGATCATCAGACAATATACCTTTTATGGATGAGATAGCAGAGCTTGAACGAAATAACAAATACTTAAGAGTTATTCATTTAATATCTAGTGAAATTAAGCCAAAGCAAAATAATATAACGAATATGTATAAAGGTTTTGTAACAGCGAATTTACTAGATAAAATTACAGATCAAAACTATAGCAATTATACATTTTTTATTTGTGGACCTAAAGCGCTAAAGGACTCAGTTTCAAAAATATTGGTCTCTAGGGAAGTTAATGATGAGCAAATAATCATAGAAGAATTTAGCCCAAGCGTCAGTCTCCAAAGTGATCCTGAAGACAGAAAAAAAAGTATTCCATTTTTAACTTATGTACTATCTGCTGGCATTATTGCTTTAGCCTCATTTTTCTTTATGGCTATAGATTTAGTTAGGGCAGTTCCAAAGCTTGCGAATGCTCAAGCACATCAAACTCCAAGTTCTATACCTTCCCAGCCAACTCCTAATACTACAAGTAATAATACGGACTCGAACAATGTTACGAATAATAATGCTCCCACCCCCGCTCCGACTCAACAGCCCGCTCCTCCGACGAATAATTATACATATACTCCCCCGACAACCTCAGTATCCTAATTTATGGTGAATAGATTTCAAAGGAAATATGATTGTCTAGGTTCAAAAGCCTTTTTAACGATAACAACAAACAGAGAAGAAAAATTTGCTGAATTAATATTCGATGAATTAATAGATAAGATAGATAAATTTGAAAATAGATTTAGTAGATTTAAAGATAGTTCCGAATTAACCAAAATCAATCGAAGCGCTGGAACTAGGACTGAAATATCTCAACCGATGAAGGAAATATTATTAAAAGTCCAAGACTATTCAAAAATAACGCATGGAGTATTCAATCCGTTTATATTGCCAACTCTGCAAAAAGTTGGCTATAAAAACTCTTGGAATAGTCCAGAAACGGATAGTCCAGATTTTTCGGGAGATGTACTAGCTGACTATAAGGATTTAAAGATTAAAGATAATTCGTTAAAAATACCTGAACAATCAGCAATTGATCTTGGTGGTATTGGTAAGGGTTATTTACTTGATCAATTATCTTTATTCCTGGATAAAAAGAATCTTGATGGTTACTGGCTATCATTAGGTGGAGATATCATATGTAAAGGCATCAATATAAACAAACAACCATTCGAGATTAATATAGCCAGTAGTCTAGATGGCAATAAAACCATCGATAGTATTGTTCTGAAAAACAATCATAAGATATCTATTGCAACCTCAGGCATTACAAAGCGTAACGGTTACAAGAATAATAGCTCCTGGCATCACCTGATTAATCCAAAGACAAAAAGTCCGTCTAAAAACAACATCCTTAGCGCGACGGTCATAGCAGGCGAGGCTAGTACGGCGGATGTAATAGCAAAATCTATCGTCATAGAGGGAGAAGAGTTTGCAAAACTAGCATTAAACAAACAATGGATTACTGGTTATTTAATGCAATGCTTAGATAAAGCACAGAATTTGAGTATAATAAGAAAAGGAATATAATACTACTTAATGCATTTAATAAACTCTTTATATATGACGTCTTCAACTATTCAAATTATTGGTAACCGAGTATCTATTTCCTGGCCCTGGTATATCGTTCGTGCTTCAGGATTTACCGCAGCAGGATTATTAATCCTGATTATGCTCTCAGGCATAGGTCAGGTCACCGGCTTAACATATCGTTTAATAGATCCAATTAAGGCCTGGGCTATCCATAAAGCTTTATCCTACGCGCTTCTAGCAGCAATTATTATTCATGGTGGCTTTCTATTTATTGATCACTTTGTTTCTTTTTCATTCATCCAACTTTTTATACCTTTTTTGAATCGCTACTCGAACAAGAGCTTAGTTCTAGGTCTTAACCTAAATTTTATGGCTATTGCGTCTGGCATATTGGCAATGTACTGTATTGTAATCATTATAGCCACCTCTTTAAAATGGATTGATACAAAGAAAAGAATTTGGAAGAATACCCACTATCTCAGTTATATTGTATTTATTTTAGTCTTTATACATGCTCTATCGAGTGGTAGTGACCTGAAATATGGAACATTTAGATTAGCTTTTATAGCTTCAGGTTTATTGGTTTTGCTTGGTATAGCATCAAGACTTTATCGTGCAGGATTAATGAAAGATTAAAGAAAGTCTTGCTTATTATTAATTTTTATGCTAAAATTATATTAATTGTTTCAATGAATCCTCGAAAATTAGTATGTATGTTCGATTTTCATTCGTGACAATCGATTACTAACTAATAACAAAAAGGATTCTTTTTTTATGCCCTATAATAACACACGCAATAACTCTAGCTTTCGTTCTAGACCTAACTTTAATCGTTCAAGATCTTCATCTTCTAAATCTAGAAGACAATATATTGATCCAAACAAATTCATAAAAACCGCCAAGGTAACTGAAGCTGAAGTATACATTCCTAAGAATAAATTTGTTGATTTTAATGTCAATGAAATAATTAAAACTAATTTAATTAATATGGGATACGAAACTCCATCCCCTATTCAAGATCAAACAATTTCGCTAGCTCTTGAAGGAAAAGATATTGTAGGAATAGCTAACACAGGAACTGGTAAAACAGCTGCTTTCTTAGTACCGGTACTCAATAAATTAATTTCAGATAAATCAAGTAGAGTTATCATTTTAGCTCCAACTCGTGAACTGGCAGAACAGATTGAAGACCAAACACGTCTCATTGCTAAAGGCAGTGGACTATTTGGAGCCATTCTAATAGGTGGTGTATCAATGCAGCCTCAACTAAGTGATCTCAGAAAGAATCCTCAGATTATTATCGGGACGCCTGGACGAGTTAAAGATCACATAGAAAGAAGAACACTTAGAATTCATGATGTGAATATGCTAGTTCTAGATGAATTTGATCGAATGCTAGATATGGGATTCATAGATGATATCACTGAAATCATTAATCAAACATCTACTGATCGACAATCATTCTTTTTCTCAGCAACCATGGAAGGTAAAGTAAAGGTTCATATAGATAAATTCTCTAACAATCCTGCACATATTATGGTTAAGACTAGTGATACTAGTGAGAATGTAAACCAAAATGTAGTTAACTTTTCAACTAAAGAAGATAAAATAGTTAAACTTCATGACATTTTAATTTCTGAACAAGTCAACAAAACATTAATATTTGATGACACTCATCGTAATGTTGAAAAACTAAATGATGAACTTAGGAATAGAGGTTTTGATTCAGAGGCTATTCATGGTGGTAAATCTCAAGCTGCAAGACAGAAAGCTCTTCGTAACTTCAAAGAATCTAAAGTTAAGGTTTTAGTAGCTACTGATGTTGCTGCTAGAGGTATAGACGTAGCCGATATTACTCATGTAGTAAACTTTTCATTACCACAAACTTATGATGACTATGTCCATCGTATTGGTAGAGCTGGTAGAGCTGGTCGCGTAGGACATGCCCTCACTTTTATTGAAAAAAGATATTAACTTGACCATTTAATAAATTTTAATTAATATACTAGGCATGGCTAACATATCAAGCAAGGTAATTAATATTATTGTGATTGACTCTTTGAGAGCCTGTTAAGTATAAATTAAGAATAAATTAAACAAAAAATGGGCTCACAGAGAAGAGTCCGTTTTTTTTATAAGGAGATGTATGAATCAAGAGAGAAATAGTCAAAATAAAGAATCTGAATACTCAAATCTCGCTAATATCGAAGATGTTCAAAGACACTTAGCAATATTAGCAATGAGTTGGGAGCGACTTAGCGAAGATCAAAAGCTAGAAGTTATACCTGGTCTTGGTTATAACTAAAGCATCTTATCGATTCTGGCAAAGCTATACCCTTTTTCCTTAAGAGTCTTGATTATGCTAGGCAAGGCTTCTACTAAATTATTTCGATCATCATTTGGGCTACCGAATATGGAATCATGAAATAAAACTATAGAACCTGGTCTAGTATGTTTGACAACTCGGTTATATATAAACTGAGTACTTACGTTAGGTAAATAATCTAAGCTGACATCCCACGTTATAACGCTATATCCATGAGAATTGAGTGCTTTCATCATCCAAGGAGTTCTCCATCCATGAGGTGGTCTGAAAAGTTTTTTGTTAATATTATCATCCTTATTTGTTAGTGCATCTATTTTAGACTGTGTTTTGTTAACTTCGTTCATAATCTTGGAGGATGATTGAAATGGAAGTGTGTATGAGTGATTTAGTGAGTGGTTTCCGATACAATGCCCCTCATCAATAATTTGTTTGGCAATTTCTGGATATTTATCTATTTGCTTTCCAACCACAAAAAAAGTTGCTTTAATGTTTTCTTTCTTTAATATTGCTAATATTTTCTTGGTGCTTGGCGATGGACCATCGTCAAAGGTAAAAGAAACAATTGGGCTAGCAACAATAAATTGACTAAATACACGTCCATATAATACTGACTTAGAGTAAAAGAATCCGTAAATTAAATATATACCAACTATGCTAAGAAAATATTCTATTGATTGATCTTTATCCCGCCCAATAATTCTCCATAGGTGCGTATATTTGAAAAAAATAATAACAATAAAGATTAATGATATATATTTTAGAAGGTTTTTTAGTAAGGTCCCGTCGGATCCTTTATTCAGCAATAGAACGGTGAAAAAGTTTTTGAAATATAGCCCAAAGGTTCTAAGCGTTCCTTGTGATGCTAACCTTCTGGCTGAAGTACTACCATATAAACTTGGTATAATTTTTATCTTACCAATTTTTGATAAGTGTTTAGAAATAGCTAGATCTTCTCCATAAAACTCTATTGTAGTATCAAAACCACCAATTTCATCGAGACTTTTACTTCTAACCGCAAAATTGCCCCCAATTACTTGATGAGATAAACCGAGAGTTGCAAGTAAAAAGTTTTGAATCGGGAAGATAATATCAAAAAAGAAACTGCAACAAAAATTCATCCATGGTGTTCCATCGGTTAAAGTTAAAGGATTACTCGTTGCGACTATTCGATCATTGCCCTTGAAGACTTCAGCTGTAACAGTTATATAATTACTAGGCAAAAGAGTGTCTGCATCAACATAAACAATAATATCCCCGACAGCTGCATTTCTACCTGTGTCCCTTGCTCTAGGAAGACCAACTCTCATTTCTGTAACAACTTTTGCTCCCAGGCTTTTAGCGACTTCGGCTGTTTTATCAATACTAGCGTTATCAACAACTATAATTTCAACAAAACCCGTGTAATCCTGATCTTTTATAGATTTAATCGTGGCACGGATATAGTTTTCTTCATTGCGCGCAGGTATAACTACGCTAAATTTATAATCTTCTTGGGCTGACATTATGTAGTATTATAGCAAATAAATCTTTAATTTTAATCTTTCAAAAAATGAGCTTAAGTTATATTCATATGCATTAATTAATTAATCAGTAAAAATTAATCTCAACACAAACTCAATCAGAATACCGAGCAAAAAACCTCCAGCAAAAAGCAATAATGCCACAAAGAAATTATATGAGAAGCCAGTCGACCTAGATATTATTAAATAATATATACTACCGATTAACGTAAATATAGATCCACACAATATTCCCGACGGACGTATTAACGTTTTAGCTAGAACTTCACTACTATTATCAATAAAAGGTTTATGAATTATCTTAGCAAAACGTTTTTCATTAGTTCCTAGTTCATTTGCAATTTCAGCTAAGTATTCAGTTTGAGCATGGGTTTTCATCATGTCATATTCTTGGAAGTTTTCCTGCGTCTTATTTTGATCTAAATTGAAATTGCTCTTAACATCTTCGCTACTTTCCTGATCAATTTCATTTATCTGTTCTAAGGATTTTTTAATAGTCTCGTTTTTTTCGAGCATTTCATGCCGTTTTTTTTCATCAAGTATTTCTTTATTCTTTTCTATGGCAGATTCTAGACTAGACTCGTGATTACCGGGCATTATCTCTTTTGATCTAATAAATTCACTCATTTAATAACCTCATCAGACAGTCTATCTAATATTTTTGCTTCTTTAGCTATTAGTTTACTACGGAAGTATAAATAGCCACTAAGTGTAGTTACAATAAATATAATTATTAAATTAGCGCCTGGTCCGGTATTGGGCAGAGTCGTAACTGCAGTTTGTGCAATTGCAGCCTGAACTGGAGGATTAATGTTGATATTGATTGTATTGCCGTAGACATTGGTCATAATAAAATTATAGCCATTAGGATCATCTTTTCCCGGAGCGTTATTAGGAATGGAATTTTTTATAACAACTGTAAAATTTTTAGTGATTGAGCCAGATGCAGGAATTGTCTGATTTGGCCAGCTAATAATTCCAGTTGAAGGATTAAATTGTCCCGTATTTAAATTCGCTTGAGTTGAGTAATCGAGTATGTCGCTTATATTATCCTGGATATTGAAGCCTTTTACGTCCAGTTTGCCAATATTCGTTACTGTCAGATTATAGCTTATACTATTTCCGGGTTTAGCTTTAGTATTATTAGCATCAGATATTCCAGTAGTTAAATTACTGGCGGTTTTAGAAAAATTTAAGCAGTTTACTGAGTCGCCAATGGACTGAGATTTACTACAAGGCCGACAAGTCACGTCACTTTGGCTGATTGATTGATTATAAGGACATGGTGTTGGCTTAGGGACTGGTTTTGGGGTTGGTGTAGGCGTTGGAATAGGTTTAGGTATAGGTTTAGGAGTTGGTGTTGGAGCGGGTGTTGAATATGGAACTGGGAAACCAACCGATACTAAATTACCGCATGCAAAAAGAATAAAATATGTATTGCCGTTATCAGCTTTAACCTTTAGAGCTGTATAGGTTGAAGAACCATGAGTATCCCAGGCATGGAGGTTTCTCCAATAAAGTGTTGCTCCCCAGACAGTTTCGGGTGTCTCAGTTGGTAGACCATAAGCTAAATGACCGACAGACCACAGATTAGCATTGTATGATGTTGAGTTTAGTGATACGACCGTTGAATTTACACTAGCTATATCTGCACACGTCACCCCATACCAGCCATAGATTAAGCCAATATAATGATAGTCATTATTACAATCATCAACAATTTGCTGTTTAGTTGACACACCACCAGTTATTAAATCATTAGGACTTGATGCTGCACTAGAACTAACTGGATTCAATAAGGCAATTAACTGTATTAGAAAAGCTAATATAATAATAATAAAGCCAGTTTGACGAACTTTTTTTTCTCTATTTATGTTTTGAACAAAGGATCTTAAATGATGTTTATGATCCGGGTAAAACTTTATATTTTTGAGAATTTTGTTAAACATATTTTTATATATTCTTTATTCTTATATTTATACAAGCATAAGTTAAAATATACAAGTTAAATGATTGATTAATAAAAAATATTGATAGCTCAATTAGAACGATAATTTGTTAATATGTGTTTATGGAATATAAAAAATTAAACAATAATTTAAAGATACCTTTACTTGGATTCGGTACATGGCAGCTAAAACCTATTTTTGAAGCACCACAAGCTGTTGCTGCTGCATTAGAAGTAGGCTACAGACATATAGATACTGCACATATATATTTCAATGAGGGATCGGTTGGTAAGGCTATCAAAGAAAGCGGCATAGAAAGAGAAGATATATTTTTAGTTTCAAAACTATGGAATTTCGATCACAATAAAGTTGAGCAAGCATATGAAAAAAGTCTCAAGAAGTTAGGAGTAGATTATCTAGATTTATATTTAATGCATTTCCCTGTAACTAAAACAAGGATATCAGCATATAAGGATATGGAAAAAATATATAAAGAAAAAAGAGTTAAGTCTATTGGTGTAAGTAATTTTACAATTGATCATCTGAAAGAATTAATGTCACAAACCGAAATAGTTCCTGTTGTTAATCAAGTTGAGTTTCATCCATTTCTTTATCAAAAAGATCTTCTGGAATTTTGTAACAAGCATGGTATTGCGCTAGAGGCCTACTCTCCCCTTTCGCATGGTAAGCGCCTAGATGATACTACTCTAGAAACTATTGCAAAAAAACATAATAAATCAGTCGCCCAAGTAATGATCAAATGGAGTTTACAGCACGGTAATATTGTTATTCCTAAATCGCGCAATCTAGGAAGAATTAAGCAGAACTTTGAGGTTTTTGATTTTAAATTAAACGATCAGGAAATGACTAGTATTAATAATCTCAACGAAGACTATAGAACATGTTGGGACCCAACAAAAACTTCATAAGAATCTTAAATTAACAGTTATGATATAATAACCTTAATTAATCAAGGTTTTATTATGACTACAAATAGCGCTCAAGAAAAAACAAAGAAACAAACTAATTTTTTTCGAACTTTATTTATAGTTTTATTCATAGGAATTGCTGGAGGCATATTGTTATCGGGCAACCTACTTATATGGACCGGCAACACTCTAGTAGATAATCAGAAGTTTACAGCAACAACATCTCCACTCATAAAACAGCCTTCAATTCAAAAAGCAATCTCAACTTACACTACTAATCAAATTTTTCAAGGGAATGATGTTCAAGATCAAATTGCCCAAGTCTTACCACCTAAAGCCTCCTTTTTAGCGCCTACTATAGCAGCTCAACTAAAACCCGCGGTTAACAAAACACTGCTGAATGTTCTAGCTAAACCTAAAGTCCAAGACCTATGGAACCAAAGTCTTACCAAAACACATAACACTATTATTGCAACTGCAACAAACTACAAAGGTAACGGTGTGATTGATCTAAGCCAACTCTTAACCTATGTAGCTTCTAATTTATCAAATACAAAGTTATCTTTTCTAAGCAAAGTTAAACTACCTCCAAAATTTGGTAATATAGTTATATTAAAATCTAGCCTTTTGCCGATTGCTCATAGGGTAGTCGTAAATCTTAAACCAATGGAAAGAATACTTGAAGTTGCTTTCTTGGTATTCTCAATTCTTGCTGTGTTAGTAGCGAAGAAACGAAGAACAATATTGATTAAGATGAGTATTGTTTATTCATTTGTGATGCTTACGACTATTATCAGCCTGAGAATTATAAAGCTATTTATTCTTAATACTATAGATCCCGCCTACAAACAAGCAGCTGCAGACGCATACTCAATAGTTTTTAAGTCCTTTTATCATCAAAGCATTGTGCTTTTAGGAATATTTGCTTTAGTTGGAATTATTGCTTATTTAACGGGACAATACAAAAATGCAATAAAGATAAAACTTATTGTTCAAAATATATTTTCAACTGATTATCATAAATTAATTTTTAATAAAGAGAATAGTTTTACGATATGGTTATCTAAAAATACCAATAAACTAAATGTTTTATTAATCGTAGTAGCTATTATTATTCTGTGTTTCTTTAGCCTTAGTTTGTCCTTAATATTGAACTCTGCCATAGTATTGCTTTTAACTGCATTGGTTATAAGAATATTATCAGCACCACATAATACTTGACAAAAAAGCAATATAAGAGCTTTAATATAATATCAACTAATGGGAGATCATAATTATGGATCAAACTACAAAAAATTTAATGGTTCTGGAAGGCGTCATATCAATAGCTTTCGGAATAGCGGCAGTGTTTTGGCCTAAATTAACGATAGTAACTTTACTGTATCTTTTCGGTTCATACATTTTAGTCATGGGACTTGTTAATTTAATGAACGGTATCTTTCAAAATAAAAGTAACCCATCATCATGGTATTTGAAATTAATCATAGGTGCAATTGAGTTAGGTGTTGGTGTCTACCTTCTAAGACACCCGGCTGTGACCTTTGCAACATTTATTCTACTGATTGCATTTTCATTAATTTTCAATGGGCTATTTGGATTTGTTATTATTTTGTCAGAAAAATCATCTTCAACTGCAAAAACAATGCAATTGATATCAAGTGTTCTTGGCCTTATAGTTGGAATAGTTGTTCTTTACCAGCCAATTAGCAGTGGCGTTGCTTTTGTTTGGTTATTGGGACTTTATGCTTTACTAACAGGACCTATCCTATTAGCTTTAGCTCATGAAGCAACATTGAAGAAATAACTCATAGAATATAGATCTCTCTTTTTGTAAATTAATTACTTTTTGGGAGGTCTATTTTTTTTGAAAGTATTTGATTGTCTATGGATAATTACAGCTCTTTTTACTAAACCTCTTACTACTTGTTTATTTAGATCATCTTCATATCGATCAAGTTCACCTGAAGGAATGTTTAAGTAAACATCCATGGGAGGTAAATCTTGGCTTATAGGATTATTCTGCTTATTGCTTTCTTCATTGTTTTGTGGTATAATTTTTTTTTCAGACATATTATTATTTTAACAAACTTAAAGTAATAAAGCTTAAAAAATAAGTTGTAATTTTTATGAAAGATTTATATAAACAAGTAACTGAAAGGATAGAATCAGTGAAGGATTACCTAACTGATGATATAACCTTACTCCAGGCTTCAACCAGCATGCATTTCCCTAACAGGACTTCTTCAGGACGCGTACCAATAGTTTGGCGTGAAACAGCTGGTAATTTTGATTCTCACGAAATGAGCATAGTTAGAGCTTCACTAACAACAGCAAGAGTTAATTTAAGAATTCTAAACCTAGGATATTTAAGAAGAGTTGGGCTTGAAGAATTAAGTTCTGCTAAATATATTGGAGTTGCTAGAGCATCAATTCTTAAGGCATTTGGAGATATTGAGGATGAAAGTCGGAGGATGAAATTATCTGAATTTACTGTTGAACTACAGTTCCCTTGGCTTGCTGATTCTAAAGACTAAGATCAAGTCTTTTAAAAACTTCAACATATTGAAAGCCATATTTTTTACCATTGATAGACATAAAGTTTTTTAACATTGCAGTTGTTGCTTCAATATTTGGAATTTGACTTTCATGAGCAGCTAAGGCTTTTATTTTAGTATTAAAGAACTCAGAAACATCTTCACCGTAATTATGATCTTCAAAATTTGTCATTAGTAGTGTTTTAACTTTATGTGGTTCTAGCTTTTCTTTCTCTAACAAATCTGGAAAACTCAAATGGTCTCGGGCTAATGGATAGACTGAATCAATTACTGCCATTGCTCCTGCCCTGTGGTCGCTGTGGTTTATCATACCTCTTTCCAAAGAATAGATAAAAGTTGGATCCATGCATAGAACAACATCTGGCTTAACTTTTCGGATTATGCGACTAATCGCTTTTTTGACTGCCATAGTATTTTCCAGGGTACCATCTTCGAAATCTTCAAAAAATACATCGCTGAGTCCAATTATCTCTCCAGCGGCTATTTGCTCTTGTCGTCTTAGCTTTGTCATATCAGAAGGTAATGCACTGCGGTCTTCAGTCCCCTTACTGCCGTCAGTCAGAATTAGATAATAGGCCTTTACGCCTTGAGCGGTCCATTTAGCAATTGTTCCAGAAACAGAAAACTCAAGATCATCTGGATGTGCAGCTACTGCCAGCACTACCTTAGGTTTCAATTGTTCAAATACTTTCATAAAACTCCTTTTTCAATTTACGGGCCAGATTAATTTTCCAATAATATGTTTTTTAGATATTGCTCCGAAATGTCTTGAATCAGTACTCATACCCTGATTATCTCCAATAACGAAGTAATTGTCATTATCTATATTATTAATTCGTTTAACTTTATCTAAGTTGTCATGAGATATCAAAACAATATCACCTACTTCATATATTTTTACTCTACAAAAAAGAGCATAATTACCAGGCTTAAAATAAGGAAGCATAGAGTTTCCGACAATTTTCCTAATTTTAATCACTTATTTAGGCTTTTTTAGTTTCTTTAAAAATATCAGTAATTTCATCAATCATTGAAATGAGTTTTTCGCCCGTTGAAGGATCGACTGACTTCTTAACGTTTCCTGCTTGTTTTGTAGCTTGCCAAAAAAGATCATGAAGATTAGGATACTTTTCAAGATGTTCTGGTTTGAAATAGTCTGTCCATAGAATCCAAAGATGCTCCTTCGCAAGATTAGCTCTTTGCTCTTTTATGAATATAGCTCTTATCTTATCCTCATCATGAAGGTCTGCATATTTTTTTTGTATATTTAATACCGACTCAGCTTCAATTCTTGCCTGAATTGGATCATAGACTCCACAAGGAAGATCACAATGAGCATAAGCCGTCTTAATTAGTTTAAACATAATTACCTCCTTAAATTTCTACTTACTTTGATTATACAGCTTTTTTGTAATTATCTTTTTGCCACTTAAGTATCTCAGCGTGATGGCCATTTAATAAAACTTCAGGGACATTCATCCCATTAAATTCTCTTGGTTTTGTGTACTGAGGGAATTCAATCAGATTTGGTTCTGAAAAACTTTCAATTTCAGCAGATTTTTCGCCACCAAGTACTCCTGGCAATAATCTAACAATACTATCAATCAATACTAGAGCCGGTAATTCACCTCCAGTTAAAATATATTGACCAATTGAAACCTTTTCGTTAACTAAACTTAGAATTCTTTCATCATAGCCTTCATAATGAGGGCAAATAATAATAAGGTTATCTTTATGCTCAGCCATTTGTTTTACGCTCGCCTGAGACATCACTGTACCGGCCGGAGTCATCAAAACTACCTTTGCCCCCTTATTCGATAGTTTAGCGTGTCTTACAGCCTCAAATACAGGCTCTGGCTTAAGTAACATACCGTCGCCACCACCATATGGAGTGTCATCAACTTGTTTTCTTGGACCAATGCCAAAGTCTCGCAAATTTATAACTTCAAATTCTACTATATTATTTTTACTAGCTTTAAACATCATGCTACTACTAAGAGTCTCATTAATCATATTGGGGAATAGTGTTATGACTTGAATTTTCATTGAATATATTGTATCACATACAAAAAGAACCTCGTAAAGAGGTTCCGTCTGTCACATAAAGCTCCCACAACTTATTTTTGGTTGTGGCTCGCAAGAGCTGTTTTTGTTAAAATGTGCCTTTTAAGACTTTCTTATTATACATCAAGATCGTCAAACTCAGCAAGCTCTTTTCTAGTTTTACTAGCAATGCTTTCTTGAGAATCATCATCTTCGTCAACTTTAGTTTCTTCTTTGCTGCCCCAAACATCATCAGCTTTTTCTTCAACTTCAGCAATTTCTTCGGAATGAGAATCATTGTCATTATTAACTGGTTCTTCTTCTTTCTTATGGCTTCTTTCTGGTCTTGGCTCTCCCTCAGGACGATCACTATCGACAATCTTGAGATTATACCTAGCGTCATTCTTTGTTCCTAGAGCACGTAATAGCGTTCGAAGACTTTGAGCGGTTGCACCGTGCTTACCGATAACTCTTCCTAGATCTTCTGGATCAACGGTTAGTTCTAAAAGTACACCTCTCTCATCGATTCTTCTTTCGATACTTACTGCGTCTGGTTTTGTGACTAGAGATTTGGCTATAAATTCTACAAATTGCTGGTCTATACTACTCATCTGAATTGCTCCTATTATTATTTCTGATAACCCGTATTATACCTTATTTTTATTTTTTTTGGTATTACTAGCCTTTTTATTTTGAAAAGCTTGAATTTAACTGTTAGCATTATATTTAGATGAATAAAATATTAGCATTAGTCATACTGGGTTTCTCAACCGGGATAGATAATTTTATAGTTTCAGCAGCTATCGGTTTATCTGGCATTAAAACAAAACACAAAATTAGATTAGCTCTAACTATTGGCGCCTTTGAAACCTTAATGACAATTTTAGGTTTATTTTTAGGTAATAAAGCATCCGGTCTATTTGGTGGCTACGCTTCTTGGCTTGGAGGAGGCTTATTGATTCTAGCTGGTATTTACACAATTTATACTGGAAAAAAGGATGATCAACCTAGTACCAATAAAAAACAATTAAAGATATCTTCCAGAATGTTTACTGCATTATCTTTAAGTATAGATAACCTAATTGTGGGATTTAGTCTTGGCTCACAAAAAATTAATATCACTCAAGCAGCAGCAGTCTTAATTATTATTAGTATTTGCCTATCCTTTACTGGAATGGAGCTAGGATCAAGAGTTGCTCAAAAAGCCAAACAATACAGTGAAATAATAGGTGGAGTGGTAATTATACTAGTTGGGATTGCTATTATCTTAAAAGTTCTTTAGAAAGATTAAGCTTTTTCTTCAGGAACAACTTCTTCTTTTGGAGTTTCGCTAGCTGCTTCGTCAACAATTTTCTCAGCTTCTTCAGTAACAATCTCTTCTGTGGCTTCAGATATGTTGGTTGTTTCTTCAGGAACAACTTCTTCTTTTGGAGCATTCTTTCGTAATTTTTCAACATTTTTAACTGTTTTAGTCTTTTTAGCTTCTTCTTTAACCCAATCAGGTAATTTGATTTTTTCTATTTTTAGGAGCTTAACTGCTCTAGGAGAAGGTTGAGCACCGTTCTTTAAATAAAATTCAGCTTTTTCTTTATCAATCACAACTGTCTTTGCGTGTGGATCATAGTGACCTAGTTGCGTGACAATTTTACCACTTGTTGGAGTTCGTCGTGAATCTTGAACTACGACTCTAAACATTGCGTGAGCCTTACGTCCAGTTCTTTGTAATCTAATAGTCAACATATAAAATCTACGTACTTCTTTCTCTTGTATTATTTACTAAACAATTTTAGTTATTTTACAGATATTCTTACTAAATGTCAATCAGTTTCCTCTTCTTGCAACTTTAGTAGTGCTTCATCAGCTGCTTTTTGTTGTCCAATCTGTTTACTAGCTCCAGTACCTTGACCCAGTAAATTACCATCAACAAAAACTCCAATAGTAAAAGTTTTATCATGATCCGGACCTTCTTCAGATAAAACTCGGTAATTTGGGGTGTGTCCATCACGGCTCTGAATTAACTCTTGAAGTCTAGATTTTGAATCCATCCAAGAACCTGTAGCTAATATCTCATCGAAAGTCACAAGTAGACTCTTCTCAATAAAAATTCTAGAAGCTTCATAGCCCTGATCTAGATATATAGCTCCAATGACCGCTTCAAAGGTGTTAGCTAATATTTGAGCTCGAGCTCTATCGGTGCCTCTTTTTTCTCCTCGACTGAGTCTAAGCATTGATTCAAAATCTAGTTTTTTAGCTGCAGCAGAAATACTCTCGGTACGAACCAAAGAACTTCTCCAGTTTGTTAGAATACCTTCTTGCTCAGTGTAATTATTGTATAAAAATTCAGTAACAACTAACTCTAAGACTGCATCTCCTAAAAATTCTAATCTTTCATTGTGAGATTTTACAGTTTTTTTATGTTCATTGAGGTAGGACCTATGTGTAAAGGCAGTAATTAGGATATCTATATTAACGAATGCAACCCCTAAAGTATCAGAGGCAAATTTTTGGTAGTTGAGATTATCTTGATTCACGAATTTTCTTTAGTCCTATTAACATTAATTTAGAAATGTCTTCATACTCTATCTTATCAATTGCTTGAGAAACTGGAAACCATTTAATTCCCTTTAGCCATTCTTCTGGGTTTAATTTGTCTGTATCACCCTTTGCTTCAACTAGATAAATATGCATAGTCATAAGAACCAAAGTATCGACACGTCGGTAGCGAAAGTTGACTTTACCTAGCCAACTTAGCACATTCATTTCCTGCAAACCAGTTTCTTCTTGAATTTCTCTTTTAGCAGTATCTCTGGACTCTTCTCCTGGTTCAACATGACCTTTTGGAATAGTCCAACGATTTTTAGCATCTTGAATAAGTAGTATCTCTATACTACTTTTTGAATCTAGTCTGTAAACAATACCGCCAGATGTAGTCTCATGAACTGCATCCTTGATAGTTGCGTTACGATTCGATACCAATTTCTTCACACCACTGATTGGTCTTGGTCTTTTCATAAAAGTTTTACCTAACTTATTAGCTTATATATTATTTAGAAGCTTGTTTGTCTTCTATATTTTTTAGTGCCGTGCCAAGGACACCATTGATGAACTTTGAAGAATTTTCGCCACCGAAAGACTTCGCAAGTTCAACTGCTTCATTAATAACTACCTTGGGAGGAGTTTCCTTCTCATAAAGCAGTTCATAAAGGCCTATGTGCAAAATTACTCTATCCATTCGAGCTATTTGGTCAATTGGCCAATCTGGAGCAATAGGTTTTAAGGTACTATTCAGTTCCTCTTCCTTAGAACCAACACCCTTAACTAATCTTTTAATAAAATCTATGTCATCAACCATCTTTTGATAACGATCGATATTTCTTTCCATGACTTCATCAATATCGAATGAAGTATCATTCGAAGATAAACGAAAATCTTGTTCATAAAGAGTCTGAAGAACAATGATCCTACCTAAGTGACGATTTGATGCCATAATTTCTACTCTTTTAGATTAATTTAAGGTACTTTTTAGTTCTACTACTTTTTTCCGGTTTCGCGTGTTGTAGTGCGTGCTTTAATTGGACTCTTTGCATTTACTGCTCGAGCTAATTTTAAAGCTAGATGACTTCGCCTAGTGCCAGTTTTACGAGGACTAGTACGCTTTTTAGGTTTACCCATATATGTAGGGACTCCTTATTATTACTGAACTATAATCCTATTATAGCTAAAAAATGATCTAAACTCAAGATAAAAAATTCTAATTGATAATTATCTAACAACAAGACTGACTAATTTATTCTTTATGTAAATCTTTTTGACAATCTCTTTGCCCTTAACTAGATCAGAGATTTTTTCATTAGATAGCGCTTCATCAAAAATTCTATTCTCATCATAATCTATTGGTAGAGTTAATTTTGAACGGACTTTTCCATTAATCTGAATAACTATTTCCATTGATTCTGATGTAAGATATTGGTCTTCAAATTTTGGCCAACTATCTTTGTTGACTGTAGCGCTATGGCCAAGTTGATGCCATAGTTCATCGCTCATATGAGGGGCAAATGGTGCAATACAAGCAATTAAACTTTCCAGAGCTTCTTGCCATATTGAATCTTTAACTAAATGATCATTTTTTATCTTATATAAATCATTTGTAGCGGTCATAGCTGCAGCAATTGCAGTATTGTACCTGTTTGCTTCAATGTCCTCTGTGACTTTTTTAATCATAGGATGAATAGATCTTTTTATTTGAATCTTGGCCTCGTCACTCAATCTGCCTTCGCTAGATTCAAGATATTCCTGCGTAAGATTCCAAACCCTATTTAAGAATCTATACGCTCCAGGAACTCCTTGTGGATCCCACTTCACCCAAAGATCTAATGGGGCTGCAAACATTAAGTAGGTTCTAAGCGCATCAGCACCATAGCCTCTATCAATGATTGCTAGTGGGTCTATGCCATTGCCTTTACTTTTTGAGAACATCTGGCCATCTGCTGCGGTTATCTTGCCATTAAAAAAGAACTCCTTAAAAGGTTCTGGTTCATCAATAAGGCCAATTTTAGTAAAAAATCTGGCAATAAACCTGGCATAAAGAAGATGTGCGGTTGCATGATCGGCGCCGTTATAAAAGTCGATTGGTTCCCACTTCTTTACTAAATTGCTATCGAAAATGACTTGTTGGTTTCTGGGATCGAAGTAACGATACATGTACCAGCTACTATCTATATATGTATCGAGAGTGTCAGTTTCTCGCTCTGCATCACCATGGCAGCTTGGACATTTTACACTTAGCCAATCTGTGGCTCTTGCAAGAGCACTTCGTCCATCACCATTGGCTTGAAAGTCTGTAATCTCGGGAAGCACTACTGGAAGATCGGCCTCAGGAACCAAAACAGGTCCACACTTTGGGCAGTTAATTATAGGGATTGGAGCACCCCAATATCTTTGACGACTGACACTCCAGTCGAGCATTCGGTAGTTGACTTTTTCTTGAGCGACTTTGGATTCTTTTAGCTTATCTAATATTTTTAGACGTCCTTCTTTAAAACTAAGGCCAGTGAATTCATCTGAGTTTATTAACTTAAACTTACTCAGTGAAGTTTTTATGTCTGCATAGTTAGTGAACTCTTCTTCACCAGTTACTTTAATAATATCTATGTCAAATTTCTTAGCAAAATGGTAATCCCGCTCATCTGCCCCAGGTACCGCCATAATAGCACCAGTTCCGTAGCCTTCTAGAACATAGTCGGCTATCCAGATAGGTATTTCTTTTCCATTTATAGGGTTAATCGCATAGGATCCTGTAAATACACCAGTTTTTTCCTTACTTGACTGACGTTCAACCTCAGTCTTTCGCTCTGTGGCTCTTGTGTAGTCCTGAACCATTTGCTTATTTTCTTTAGTTGTTAATTTAGATACGAGTTCTAATTCAGGAGCTAGAACCATAAAAGTTACTCCATAAATAGTGTCATGTGCGGTCGTGAAAACTTTGATTGATTCATTGCTATCTTTAACTTTAAAATCAATTTCAGCTCCAACACTCTTACCTATCCAGTTACGCTGCGCTAGCTTTACGCTTTCAGTCCAGTCAAGATCATCAATCGATTCTAAGAGCTCATCAGCATAATCCGTAATCTTAAAGAACCATTGCTTTACTTCTTTTTTTTCAACCATAGGATCTTCGGCTGAATCATGACGCCAGCACTTACCGTCAATTACTTGCTCGTTAGCCAATACAGTTTTATCTTTCTCGCACCACCATTGCATTCTAGAGTCTTGATAGACTAGTCCGTTCTTAAACAGCTCAACGAATATCCACTGAGTCCATTTATAATACTCTGGGGTATGAGTAGCAATCTCTTTT
>CAITDW010000015.1 GCA_903891235.1 uncultured Candidatus Saccharibacteria bacterium | reverse complement strand
TTGTGCACATACTATCCACGTTTATATCTTATTGCCTTAAGAAAAATAAACCTTCAATAAATCATGGTTTTGATCTATCTCTAAACTATACGCTTATCCCGAACTGAGGTAAAGTAGAACCTATAGCTATCTGGTTCTCATTAGTCTTATCAATGTTCTGTGAATCCATCATCGTAAAAACAATACCTTCCAACGTTATGGTATCTCCTTGCTTGATCTTAGCAAAATCAGTAAATTGAATATTTCTTTGCCCTTTAGCACCCAATTCTTCAAATAAATCATAACTACCAGCTCCTATTTTTCTTACATCAATAGGTTTAGTATTAAATTTAGCTTGAACTATCCCATCAGAACCAAGCTCTCCTGTCAGGACTTTCCTTCCATCAAATTCAGCAATGTTTACTTGCTGCTTCACCTGTTTTAGCTTCAACTGAAACATGTCATTGAGCGTTCTAACAGCAGTCTTAGAACCACCGACTGAATTAATAATACCTAGCATTTCTGTAAACGTTGAAGAAATAGACTCTAAACTATCTTGAGCTGTTTTAGCAATATTTGCACTATATCCTATAGAAGCTAAAACTTTACTCGAAACTTTAGCTCTGTCGCCAAGATTTTGACCTAAAAAACTACCAACAACATCATTATTAGCCTTCAGACCTGTACTTAGACTCAAACCATTAACTCCTACGCCTTTTCTCCCAAGAGAAATAGCAGTAGGGGCAGAGTTCACAACTGGATTTTTAAGTGTTATACCACCCATACAATTCTCATTTTTTTGTATTAAATAAACTTACTGATCAGCCTTATTCAACCGGATGCAGCTGATCACCAACCACTTCAATTTCAGCACCCATTGTATTAAGCAATTCAATCAATTCTAGATTGTGTTCTGTTGAAGCGGTAGAGATAATCTCTTGCCCTTCCATAGTATTAAAATCAATGGAATTGATTAAAGTAAAGAGCTGTTGCACTACTTCTATATTTGACAATTGCACAGCTGTTAATAGAGTTTGCTCAGCACTAAGACCAGCTAAAAATAACTTGGCAATTTCAAGTTTGTTTTGTTCTAATGCCGCATATAGCAAAGGCTTGTCATTTTGACTAAATCTTGAATAATCAGGCACTATCAAAGATAATTTTTGAATAAATTCAATATTATTAGAGTCTACAGCGTTAAATAGCTGAGTTTCCAGAATAGTGAATGGACTCTCGTCATTCAGATTTGATACATAAAGACCTTCAGGCGTCATTAATTTATCCATTAAATAAAAATCTTGGGCTTTTACAGCTAGTAACAAAGCTGTATTACCATCTTTATCTTTTAAATTCTTATCTGGATTTTTAGCAATTACTTTTTCTAATAATTGGTTCTCTTTTGTAATAATTGCATCCTTAAGTTTCACTGCTGTATGAAGTAAAGATTCGCCATTAGCGTTTTGAAAATTAGGATCAAAACCTTTGTCTATAAATATTTTTACAAATTCCTGATTATTTTGTTCAATAGATTTTTGCAATACAAAACTAGTTTGCTTAGCGCTCATATTATCTACCATCTGTTTATTACTTTCACATTGCGTATGAAGAATTTCTTGTTTGAATTTATTATCTTCGGTTTTTGAAACGATTTTAAGTTTTAATTCACGCCCCTCTGATTCGAGATTAGATTTTTTATTTTGCAGCTGTTGTAGTACAACTTCACTATTCTTTAACTTGGCTTTATTATTATTGATGGATATTACGGTATTAGCTATATATTTTTCTTTTTCAGCAATATTATCTTTCACCATCGCAATTTTCTTAAGTACTGGTCTAGCATCTAGTTTAAAAAGCCAATAGCCATTATTACCATTTTGCACTATACCATGGCCAATGAGACCCCTATCAAAACTTCCTGATTCAATTTTTTTCATAAAATACCTATATTAATTTTGTTGATTGAATTGAGTGAATAAATTCTCTATCTGGGTTGACTGCTCTTCTAATGTTAAACTCCCAATCAATTGAGGATTAAAGCCGTTTTGACTAATTAGATTATATTCGTTATATTGTCCTAGTAATGTAGTGAATACCTCATTAAAACTAAGCTCTTTGGTAATTTGATCATCTAATTGATCGGCTTTCTTTTGTTCTGTTACCAGTGAGTTTTGCAACTCCTTGTTTTCAACATCTATCATTGATATTTGAGAAGGTAATGTGCTAATCTTACTTTCAATATCCATAACACTATATTTTAAGGAATCATCCTCTTTTGCTGCCTTATCAACTTGCAGCCCTAAATCATTCTGCTTAGAGAAACCATTATCATATTGTTGTTTGTAATCTCTCAAATTTCCTTTTGAGGAATGATTGGTAATAGCAGTTGCTATATTTTCTGCGGTTTGTTGTGCATTTATTCCCATTGGCACATCATTTTCACTCGTTACCAAAGTGTGATTTTGAACCATTTTAAAACGTATCGTATCTTGATTAGAAAAATTTTCATTAAATTCAGTCTTTATTGAAATTTCATCTCCTGCTACAATTTTAGCAAAATTAGCGTCAATTTTTTTAAATAAATCATTAAGGCTGACTGGTTTTACATACCCGTCAAAAGTAAATTGGTATTTTGACATAAAAGATATCCTCGTGTTTTAAATTATAAACAACATTTTATTGTTTTAGTTGATATTTTGTGATGATATATACCTCTTAGACTAATTGTCAAATAATTACTGGATTCTACGTTATGCTTGAATATGATCTGTATGTTTTTGGTGACCAAGCTTTACTAGAGATAACTGGTGATCACTTATTAGCTGATACTATTCTGCATATTCATAACGATAACGATAACCCTACAGATCAAATTTATATATCCCTACCAGACCTTTTAAGTTCTACAGCATTAGTTAATTGGTGTAGTAAGGTCGACTTACAAGGTAGGGAGGCTGAACTTACAATATTACTAGGTTCTAATACCCATATTCATCATGGTGATTTTAAGCAGTTTAAACAGGTACTTATTACCGATCATAAAATTTTAAACAAGCTACCTAGCTCGGTGATATTAGATCCACTGGCAAATAATAACGTTACATTAACAGTGAATCACTTCATAGCAAACAAAACTTATTTACTATGTAATCAATTTAACTTACTTGGTGGAGCCATAAAAGAGCAGCTTGCTATAAAACTACATGGCAATGATCGGCAGATCAAGTTAAGCGGCATAGATCAAGATCATCCGCTTGTGTTAGAAAGATTAAGTATAGATTCTGAAGTTAATATATTAGAGCTTGATAAAGTACTTACTAATCAAAAATTTGAATATAGTTTAGCTAAAATATTATCAATTAAAGATGGTTTTGCTGATAAAAAACTATCCTTAAAATCAAAAGAAGTAAACGAGTTATCCTTAACAACAAGAGGAGAGACAGATATTACCTCAGAAGGAAAAATACTTATCACTAATATTAACTCACCGACTGGTAAGTTCTATATTGCAGCTAATTCCTATATTCATTTTAAAACCGATCAAGAAGGATGTTTATCTGGTATGGATTTGGTACTAGATATGTCAAAAAGTAGTGAAGTAAAAAGAGAGGTACTATTTCCTAATCAAAAATTTAAATTTGATACTATTACTATTCTTGGGG
Source organism: uncultured Candidatus Saccharibacteria bacterium (assembly GCA_903891235.1). Classification (GTDB taxonomy): domain Bacteria; phylum Patescibacteriota; class Saccharimonadia; order Saccharimonadales; family UBA4665; genus CAIYEO01. The sequence continues at coordinate 2,128 of CAITDW010000015.1, read as the reverse complement.
CAACTAAAGTTGCTATGTCATCTGGAGGTTCTACTAAAGAATTACTTCTTAAAAACTGTGATAAGGTAGATATCCATCACCTAGTTGCAAAAAGCGTAAAATATTCTGCTAACAAACAAGCTATGTTATCTTGTTACAATAGCCAGATATATGAAGATTTTTTAATGTTAGGTAACATCTCAGCTGTTTTCCAAAAGATTGAATTAAATAACTTAGAAGCTAGTGGTTTATGTAATATCCACTTTAACGGCATGGCTAAATGTAAGATCCTAAAACTGAATTTAAATCTCGATGCTTCAAATCCTGATAATTCTATCGAAAATAATCTAGGTATCAACATCGAGAACAAAGATAAAGAGCCAACTATTATTGAAACAATTCTTGCTAAGTTATCTAAATTTTACATTAAAGGTAATGTAAAACTTGGCACAGTAATTATTCAGCCAATTGACAAGATAAGCACTTTATTTTGGGTTGATATGCAATATGGAAGTAGACTTGTAGCTGATAAGATCTTTGTTGGGTTTGACCATGATATAATCATTGACCCAAAAACAGGTAGTATAAATATTCAAAGAACAAAGAATGTCCTAACAGGTAGTGAAATATTCTCTTCTGTATCAAATACTAAAGTTGACAAGTTTGTTTATGTTAAAGCAGGTCTTGGAATAAGATTTAACGGCAATCTTGAAGTTATTAATGGTGATATAGGGTTATTTACTAAATACGGTGATATTTTTCTTAATGGTAAACTGAGAGCCAGTGAAAACCTAATAGTATCGGCTTCTTCTGGTAGCGTCATGATGCAAGGAGCACAATTGGATGCAAAGCTAATCACAGTTTATAGTGGTACCAATACTTATTTCGCTGAAACTCTTATGAAGGCACAAGAAATTGTTGCTTATAGTTTAAGTCATTATATTCAAACTAATAATTCAAATTTACAAGCTTCGCGAATTACCATCATTGCTAAAGATGATTTGATTATTAATTCCTCTTTGATAACCAGTAATCAGCTAACAATCGACTCTGGTGGTGATACTGCTATTTTAGATAGCGAACTGATATCACATAGTATTTTTACCCAATCTGTCCGTGATTTTATTTTATATAGTAGCAATATTAACTTACTACAATGTTCTTATACTTTGTTTGCAACTCCTGGCAATAAGCAAGGAGTTATTCAAGGCGGTTATGCAGTAGGTAATGACTTAACTTTGGTTGGGGTCTTCACAACCGATCGGCAACAATTATTACCTCAATTAAAATGGCAAGAAATTTCTATAGAAGAACAAGTGCCTGTTGCTAGTGGTAGTGCTTATATTGACTCTAAATATGGGTTTATTACTGGTTCGACTATAGATGCGAGGCATTCTGTCATTATTAAAACTGCTGACTCCTTATATGTGGTACCTGTCGTATTACATAATGAAGTAATGGCAGCTGGTGGTATGAATAAAAAAGCCATTAAAGAGGTAGTCACTCGTATTAATGCTGGTTTAATTGATATTGATGCAAAGCAAGCTGTTATATTTGTTAGTAGCCTCTTAAAAGCTGCTACTGAAATTAATATTCGAGCTGAAAACCTTGGTATGTTTGTTGATACCTCATTAAAAGGCACCATAGGAAGTATACAAGCTGATATTCTTGAAGTGTTAGCTAGCCCAACTGAAATTGCCAGACAACAAGATAGAATTAGAGAACTAGGCTCCTTTATCAAGCAACCAACTATAGGTCAAACAATTGGTGAGTATTTTGACTTTAGTCATTCAACTAGTATTAAGCAGAGAATAGGAACTCTTGGCATATATGATAATTATGTTAGCCAAAATTTATCTTTTACACAAATAGGCACTGATATTGTATTTAACCAATCTTGGCATAATAAATACAACACTCTACATCTTAATGTAGAAAAAGGTAAAATCTTAATAGTTAGTAATAACTTGCAAGATATTTATGCAGGTAGTGGTGGCGGGGAATATGGGTGCGCCAAGGAAAGTGCGTAAAATTCAGTTGGTGAGAATCCGACCTATGCAAAGTCTAACCAACAGCATAGAAGCGACTATTGCATTACAGGAGGTGACGAATGTGGTGAAGCCAATAGAAGCGACATATCAGGCCGCAA
>CAITDW010000014.1 GCA_903891235.1 uncultured Candidatus Saccharibacteria bacterium | reverse complement strand
TTCAGTAATCACTCCTGAGGTTGTGATTTTACCGATTTTGCTACTGGATGTTTCGGTAAACCACAAATTGCCATCCGGTCCAACTGTTAGACCCTGAGGATTTGAGCTGCTGGTAGGGATGGTGTATTCGGTGATTACTCCAGAGGTTGTGATTTTACCGATTTTATTGCCGTAGTTTTCTAGAAACCAAAGGTTGCCATCCGGCCCTGATACAATTTGGTATGCTCTGGCACCGCTAGTTGGTATGCTATATTCTGTAAACGAACCGGATGTAGTGACCTTACCGATCTTATCTTGATTAAATTCTGTAAACCACATGTTACCATCAGGACCGGCAGTAATCGAAGGTGAGTCATCGCTACTTGGCGGTGTATATTCTGTAACTGTGCCGCCAGGTGCCATTTTACCGATTTTTCCATCAGCACGATTGCTGTACCACATGTCACCATCCGGCCCAGGTGCACTGCCTGTCAGGTAAGACGATGTGGTTGGATAAGAAGTTGTCGTTGGCGTAAAGTCCGCTGATGCAAGAGCAGGAACAAACAAAGCAAACAATAATGTTAATAAGCCGCTCAATTCGGCAAGAATTGTAAAACGCTTTTTCATTTTTTATTACACCCCCTATTTAAAGTCTTACTAAAATAATATCATAAAACAGTAAAAGACAGAATTCTGGCAGGGGAGATGGTTCCTAGTCTAAACTTGTAACTATGAAGATATAGTTATTTCTGAATTATAAGACGTGTTAAATAGTGAGGACATAAACTCATGAATTAATGAAGATATATTTTTAAATTAGGATATGAATTGCAGCCCAGGTATCCTACAAATTAGCAATATTATAATTATTTGCTGAAAAAATATATTGATCAATGAATATCTTTTTAAAAGGTTCTAGACTATTTTGTTCATAGAAGACTAAGCATGCTTCCTTATATTCCCTTTCATCAACACTACGATAAGAGAGTGGTGCATAATTTTCAGAAAGTAAGATTGCGTTGCTGAGAAGCCTACTTGTTCGTTTATTACCATCAATGAAAGGCTGTATATAGCTTACTCCTAATACACAAAGTAAAGCTTTTTCATAAATATTCTCTGTAGAGCTAATGTATTTAAATAGTAATTGTAAGGCATCTCGAATTTGAAATTCAGATTCAAGGGGGCGATAATTAGTCCCCGTAATACCCACGAGAGTTTTCCGTAAATTCTTTGCAATACCTAATTTATCTCCAACATATGAGTGTAGCATTTCTAGTGAACTAATTTTTGGGTTTGTCCATATTTCCATATTTTTTATAATAAATTCAAGGGCATTCTTTTGATTCAATATCATTTGAGTCTCGAATTCAGTGTTTTTTTGAGATTTTTCACCATATAATATTAATCTTTCAGTTGATATAAGATCGTAAGTATTGCCTTCTATTTTTGATGACTTCCATGAAAATTCGATAATAAAACGCATTAGCTCTTTTTTATGTACTTCTTGTGTGCTATTTTTAGCATTCAATCTATATCGTTTAGTAGCATTTTCAAGCATGCTTAATTCGCTATCCGTGAATAGTGATATAAATGGCGGTTCTAACACGTCGAATTGGAAATTATTATTTTGTAGGCGTTCGTCAGGACTTAAATCTAAATATTCATTTATGTTGAAAGGTTTAAGTAGGATACCTTTTTTGCTTAGATTATATTTTATCGACCTACCGGCACCTGATTGAACAAGATAACCTTCCTTTTTCAGTTGAGATAACTGTCTTTTGACCGTAACTAAGGATTGTTTTTTTGCCGATAAGGCGGCGACTTCAGATGAGCTAAGAGATGAATCTTTTGTAAATAATGTAATTAAATTTATGTCTTTCATATAACTAATCGTATCACATTGATACGATTAGAGTCAATATACGATACGCAAATATTTATTTAATTGTATGGCAGGGGAGATGGTTCCTAGTCAAAACTTTTAACTACGAGGGTATTGTTGTTTCTGAAATAGAAGACGTGTTAAATAGTGAGAACATAGACTCATGAAACATAAAGAACATAGTTAGAATCTTCCGTATCTAACCTTAATTAAAGAAGTTAGTATTTGGTTGAGATTTAGAGTC
>CAITDW010000013.1 GCA_903891235.1 uncultured Candidatus Saccharibacteria bacterium | reverse complement strand
CTTCCACTAATTTACAAGGTAAAACAAAAACACCCTTACGGGTGCTTTATCTAATTCTTCTGCTTTGGTGATCCCAAGGGGAATCGAACCCCTGTGTCCAGGATGAAAACCTGGTATCCTAACCGCTAGATGATGGGACCAAATTGTTAAAAATACCTGTAAATTTTACCATAACAGAGAGGAAAATGAAATACCCTAGTTTTTTAGGCTAGGGTATTTGTCAACTTAAGAGAGCGGTCAGTCATGCTCGTTAAGTTAAACATATCATAAATGAGTTTATTTTGCTAGTGTTTATCCACAGCTTTAGGCTAAAAGGATAATTACTTGCGGGCTAATACTTTAGTATAAACTCGATGAGCAACTGCTCCTACTAAAGTAACTAAGGCGAATATTCCGATAACATCTCCAGGACCTGTATTGACTAAAGTAGTTGGAGGAGTGACTGGAGGAGTGACTGGAGGTTTAGTGTTACCTTTGAAAGTTATACTAGATGTACATTTGTCAGAAGTAATATTTCCAACAGAAGTATCTAGAGTTGCTCTAACTAAATATGTACCATCTGCAGAATAAGTGTGACTAACAGGTAGTTGATTAAGATTAATGTAATCTTTGGCTCCATCACCAAAGTCTAGATTTAATTTATTAATTTTTGCACTACCGGCTGCATAATCAACATTAGTTACTCGAACAGTTTTATTGTCACCGTCTATAGTAATTAGATTACAAGTAGGAGGCGTAACCACTGGAGGTACCACCACCTTCACAGCTAATACTACGTAGATTCTTTGATCCCAACATCCCCAAACGTCACCAGGAGTTTGTTCACTTCGGATAGAAGTACCATTACCTACAATTGAATCACTGAGCGAAACAACACCAGTTCCTGTGCTATATTGGCTTGCAGAACCAGGAATGTATTGAAGAGTTACTGGCTGACCGTTACAGTTAATTGTTAGATTATCCGAAACAGTAGTTGCGTTAGTAGCACTCAATACAGCACTTGGCTTAAATGTTGAAGCTTTATCTGTAGATCCAGGCAAAGCAACTTTTAGCATTGCACCATGAATTACACTAGGGCCTGTTCCGTTATTGTTACCATCCGCACTAGCGCCGTTATGAATATATACGTGTAATTGAATAACTTGACCATTGGTACAACTTGAATTTACGGGATCAGTAAAAGGAGTTGTGCCTTCGTTTAGATTTCCGCCAACTGGTACTCTACCTTGCAAAAAGTCTTGTTCACCATCTGCTGGCATAGGAGAAGATAAATTATTGCCAGTAAATACATTATATGCAGGTACTGGTGAAGCAGGAGTAGTTGCTCCAGTGTAGGGTATAGCGCTTGATACACCGCCAGACAATGCCAATACCATTCCAAAACTTGCAAGTCCTAGTGTTATTTTCTTTAGTAGATTAAATTTCATAATATATTCCTTTATCTTAATTAGTTACAAATTACGTAAGGTGGATTAGGCACACAACCAGGCTGGGTTCCTTTTGTAGGAGTTGTGGTTGTAGTAGTTTCAGGGATAGTAGTAGTTGTATTTGGCATAGTTGTAGTAGTAGTTTCAGGGATAGTAGTAGTAGTAGTTTCAGGGATAGTAGTAGTAGTAGTTTCAGGGATAGTTGTAGTTGTATTTGGCATAGTTGTCGAAGTTGATCCTTCGGGTGATGTAGTTGAAGTACTACCACCGCCACCGTTACTGCCTGAGCCAGAGTTTCCTGTGCCATTGCCTGAGCCAGAACCACCGCCACCGTTACTGCCTGAGCCAGAGTTTCCTGTGCCAGAACTAATTACTTTTGTAATTGTTGGGCCATTAGGAGTTTGAGTGGTAATAGTTTGAACACCATTAGGTCCAGTTGTAATAGTGGTTTTGACACCATTAGGTCCAGTAAAAATAGTAGACTGAGAATTATCTGGATTTACATTAACTGATACTGCATTTTCTTGAAAATTTATTGAAGTAGGTCCAATAAAGTCATTAAATATTACAGTTCCATCAGATGCAAAAAGGATAAGACTTTGTAGTTTTGCGTCTAGAGCAGATTGTTCAGGAGTTAATTTTCCATCGACTTGATTAAAGCCAACTTCGAATCCATTTAAAGAACCAGTTGTATTAACCGTTATACCCTTAAGTCCAACTACATTCTTGCCTTGTCTAACAGCTGCTATTTCTGTAGCTTGTCCTTTTGTTACTGCAAAGTTTTTAGTAGGAGTAAGAAAAGCTAGAAAAGCTGAAGCCTGAATCTCAGCATTTTTTGCTGCATCAGGACTATTTACGAATGATGTATTCAATTGGTTAATGCGATCAAGAGCATCTTGTCCAGGTAATTGCTTGGTTTCTCTTAATTGCTGAATATAAGAAACAATTGCAAGTGATCGAGTATCAGTACATATTCTTTCTCTTAATGAGGATAATGCTTCTGAGGTTGATACTAAGTTTTGTTTGCCATGCTTATCTAATTTATATAATGCAGGAAACATTGCTTCAGGCACAACGTAGTTAGTATTTGCAGATTCTTTATATATGTCTCCAGTAGTAACACATTCAGCTCCATTTTCGTTAGGGTGTGTAGTCGAGTGACTAACTTCGGCTTTAGGGGTTGAATGACTATTTGAAGTGCCACAGCTAGCTAAAATAAATGAACCAGCAGCGACAGATAATGCAGTGACTGTTCTAATAGCTTTGTTAGGTGTTTTGTTTGATTCTATAGTCTTTGAAAATTCCATATAAAGTTCTCCTATCAATTATTAAATTCTATCATTCATTTACTCACATAGATTTGCATTAAGTGTATCATATCTTTGTGGTTATGTCAATAAGTAACCATAGTATGTTTATGCTTACTTACTTCTTAGTTTATTCATTATCTGATCTCTTAGGCTAGTCAACCAAAGTCCATTTTCTGTTGACAACTTTATATGAGCATCGGTCGTCTCAGATAATGCCTCGTCAATAGCATTTTGTTTAACTTTGGCAGCTTTAGAGTAATTTCTTCTTATTTTTTGACCAATCCTATCTCTTGGGTTGCTTCCTATTCTGACTATTCCCGCTCTCGATTGAAAAGTTTCAGTATGATCGTGTAATTGAAAATCTCCTGGCTGAGTTAACTCTATAGCAATTAAGGTGTTATTTAAACTCCTTAGATCTTCAAGCGATTCCTGCCAGCCATTATCATCACTAGGTAAAAAATTATCCCCTCGAAAATCTGAAACTACAAATATAATACTCCTTGTTGCTAATTGGCCGACTCGGTTAATCAGTCTAGATAGAGTAATATCTTGATCAGGAGCTTCTTCAATTTTACCTAAAGCCAGGTCATATTGACCATTAGTGCTCGAACTAAGCTGTGCAATATCATGATAAATTCTAGATAATCCTCCATTAGAAGGTCGAGGCTGAACATATAATGCATCATCTCTAGCCGCAAACAAACTAGTTGGATATTCCTGTTGATTAGCGGTTTTAATTAGGCAGGCTATTATTGAGGCGCCGAGATCGCTTTTTGAAAAATGCCCTTGATTAACTCTAGTTCTGTCTTTAAAAACATCACTTACAAAATACATATCTGGCGTAACTTCATCGAAATAAGTTCTTACAACCAGTGATGATCCATCTGCCTGTCTAGCGCTTAATTTCCAGTCAATATCTTTAATATTATCCCCGAACTGATATTCTCTTGTGCTATTGCGTTCCTTTCCACGTCCACGATTTCTTGAAACATGTTCACCAACAACAAAACCACTTAATTTAGGTGATTCTAATGAAGGGATTAAACCAATATTACGAACTTCCTGATTAGCATGAAAGACTGGTTGGTAAGAATTTTTATCTAATGGCATGTCAGAGACCTCATTTAACCAATTTTTATCGGATTGTTCTTTGTGGATTCATTTGCAAAGCTTCATCATAAAGCTCTTCAAATGTTGTGTTTACGCCAAATGCTGGAGTTATTCTGTGGCTTAAAACATATTTAGCAACTCGGTCAATGTCAGTATCATAAACTTCAGACTGACCATTTTTTAGAGCATTTAGAATAGCAAATTGACTTATGATAATAAGTGGTCTAGCTCCCGCTATTACAGTTTCTTGTGCGTCTAATTCAGGACGAAGCTTCTCATGTTCCTTGGGATCCAAATCCTCTTTAATCTTACCAGTTCTTAAAGATATAATTATATTAGCAGCACGATTGCTGACTGCATCAGATAAAACAATAGATCCCATAGCCTTTGCCACAATCTCTAGGTCATTTTTAGTAACTCGAGTGTTAGCTTCGACTCTATTTCTACCAATATTGGCAGCTTTAACCATCCCGTCTGCATCATATGGAGGAAACTTTAGACTAACAGCAAATCTATCTTTAAGAGCCACTGTGAGTTTATTAACTCCTTTTTCAATTTCTTTATCATTCAGAGTTGCAAGCATTATATGATTTGAAGGCAATTGATAGGTGACTCCATTCACTGTAACTTGACCTTCTTCCAAAGGCTCAACTAAGGCTGACTGTTCACGAGTAGCTGATCGATTAATCTCATCAGCTAAAACAACATCAGAAAATATAGGACCTGGAATAAATTCAAATTCACCATTTTTGTATATCACATTTCCTTGGATATCACTGGTGGTTATATCACTTGTTCCCTGGAATCTTCCGAATGAACCACCCTTTATCTGTGCTAAT
>CAITDW010000012.1 GCA_903891235.1 uncultured Candidatus Saccharibacteria bacterium | reverse complement strand
TAAGAATTTATAATATACAAGGAAATGTCTTTTGTTGGGGTAGTTGGATTATTATATTTGAGGCTAGAAAATATGCTAGTTTTGAATCGGCTTTTTTATTATATAGATATGCTTTTTTAGGATTAGGGCTAGACAAAACTGATTTTGATATAAGAAAAGATAACAAAATAACATTAAATTTTCATCATAAATTTGGCGCAAAAATTTTTGGTGAAACAAATTTAGATTACCTTATGACTTATAATAGAAATACTTTTATTGAGAAGTAGGAAGAATATGAAAGTGTAATTCAAAAAATAACAAACTATAACAAATAATTTGTTTTATAAAAAATCCAAACAACTAACTAGTACAACTAACAAATACGGAGGTCCTCCAACTGATTAACTGTCAATTGTAAGCTAAGAGATGGTAGAGATTTTTTGATATCGGCTACTGTCTTTTTGCTTACCGATAGTTCTTTAGTAATCCAATCATAACTTTTACCCGCACGTAGAAAAATCTTCATTTTTTCAATTTTAGCTGCCGTTTTTGGATTCTTGCTTCCTAAAGTTCTGCCAAATTTTACGCCGTCAATTTTAGCTTTTTCTATTCCTGCTTTAGTTCGGGCATTAATCATGCTGCGTTCTAACTCGGCAAATACACCTGCTATCTGAAAAAATGCCTTGCCCATAGGAGAAGTAGTATCGACTCTGTCTCCGGAATCAAGAGATACAAGATCCACTTTTTTATCTTTCAATAATTCTACAATTTCAATAAGTCCTTTCAAAGATCGAGCAATTCTATCAATTTTATAAACTACGACAACATCTTTCGCTCTGAGTGAGCCAATCATTTCTATTAACTGGGTGCGATTATTATCTTTACCACTTACAGACTCACTAAATATCTTTTCACATCCGGCTTTTAATAATTCCTCTTTTTGTAACTCAAGATCTTGAGTACTACTACTAACTCGAGCATATCCAATTTTCACCAAGCCTCCAGTACGATTTTATCTAAAAAAATCGACTGTACTATATTTGTACATAAAGGTCTAATATTTTTATTTATTGTACTATGATTTATTAAGTTCAGAGCGGTACGGCAAAACTTTAGTTTGTTTGTACTAAAAAAATTTAGGGAAGACCTGCGTACCTTTTGGAGGAGACCTGCGTACCTTTTGGAGGAAGAATATTTTTCAACAGACTAGACGCATGTTATCAATATAATTTCTTACGTGTTTTAACTACCTCCTCTTCGTACTCGTCTTTAGGATGTCTTAAATGAACATTATCTCTTATATGACTTAAAGCTTGAGTCATAGTATCAACCAAGTCTCTAGATTCAGCATTTGGAAAGCTGCTTACGGCTTCAAGGAATTCGTCAGCAAAAGGCATCAACCTATCTTCATTTTTAGGCTCGGTAGGAAGCCAGACTAAACCGCTCTCTATATAAGGCAATACTATTTGTACTCGACTATTCTTGTCTCCTTTAGGTATATAAGGTATAGCTGGTATATTAGCATTTCTAAGATCTCTAATTAAAGGATCTCCCGTTGCTTTAGCCTCAATAAGACAAACGTCTACTCTACCGATTGCAGGATACATATTTTGATGTACGCCCGTATCTTTGTAATCACGGTTAAGCCTTTTAGCTCTTTCTCTAAGTTCAGGGTAACCGACTCTTCCTCGCCACATAGATAATAGCATTATGTTTTGTATTTCGTAATCATCGCTACTCCTCCAGACTCCCCCAGTGGTACAGGCAGAATAAGCGGCATCCGGTTTATCTGAAAAAGCCGTGTCCCAGCTTTGTAGTATAAGCTCATATTTAGGAGGCGTGGGCATTGTCCATTTTTTAAACCATGCTTTTTTAATGTGGCCGCCACCTTCAGGACTTGGTCTTTGTTGATATTGACCTGCGTAACCGTAAGAACCTAATTCTCGTTGTAATCGATTTATTATCTTGAGCGGAAACCTTTCAGGCCATAACAATTCCCCTTCTTTTGTTCTCGGGTCTTCCCATATTTTACCGTTCGTAGAAGGTAATATAACAGTTTTAGCCTTCCGTTTGTCTTCAAACTCCATAGGGATTATAAGCTTAATCCACTCGGACTCAGTATCATTTGCTAGAATATGCCCCGTAATATCTTTTTCATGAATCCTCTGCTGTACAACAATACGAACATCACGCAAAGGATTATTTAAACGAGTAGACCATACTTGATCCCACCAACTGTTAGTACTTTCTCTTTTTGCCCCAGACTCCCCGTCTCGAGCATTATTCCCGTCATCAACTATAATTATACTGCCGCCTTTACCCGTAGCAACAGATCCAACGCTTGTTGCAATACGACATCCGCCTTTATTGTTTTCAAAAAGCATTTTAGCCTTTTGATCCTTAGCTAACTGATATTTATCCGCCCATCTTTCCTGATACCAATCAGATTCTATTAATCTCCTGCATTTTAAAGAATGTTCCGTAGACAAAGAATGAGCATACGAAGCATACATAAATCTCTCTTCCGGATTCTGCAACCAAACCCAAGCAGGAAATGCTATTGAAATCAAACTGGTCTTACTGGTTCTAGGCGGGACATTAATTAAAAGGTTTTTTATCTCTCGTCTATAACAAGCTTCCAAGTGTTCGGCTATAACTTTTAAATGCCAATTATCGATAAAAGGTGTTTTACCTTCGATAATAGGCCACGCTTGCTTTAGAAATTCGTAAAGGGAAAGCTCGGCGTTTAGCTTATCTAGCGAAAGG
>CAITDW010000011.1 GCA_903891235.1 uncultured Candidatus Saccharibacteria bacterium | reverse complement strand
TTAACTAAACTTTACGTATTCTTATAATAGTTTTTTAATGAGGGTGCCATTCTCCGGATTCACCAATTTCATCTTCTTGATTCTCTCCGAATGGCATATTTTCATCTCCAGAAGGATTATTGGTGAATTCATCAAGATCTTGAATCAAACGATCAAAATCTGAATCTAATTCAATATCATGCCTATGTCCAGTACTTATCCTGGGGTTGGATTCATCATTATCTTCATGTTGCCTATGTCTTGAAACAGAAACTTTATTTTCTATAAAGGGTTTTGGAGATCTCCACTCTGTGGTTTCAAAGGCTTCATGCTCACCCTCAAAACCCATTCCCATAGCAGTACTGCCTATTTGATGAGTTGTTTTACTTTTTTTATTGCCAGGACTTTCTTCATATCCACTAGCAACGAATTCATCAAGATCTTGAATCAAACGATCGAAGGATTCCTGGTCTGTTGGACTAATTGATTTATTATTTGTTTCATTTTTTATTATTTCTGACATTTTTGTATAATAGCATAAGTTTGATAAAAATTCAATCTATTAATCAATTACATAAACTCTTTTGAGTCTTTTTAAAGTCAAAAGAACAATCTTCGTTGGTGCAGCATTATCGAACAGGTTAGAACAATGTCTCAACAGATGAAAACTGACATTCTAGACGCTTTACGTCTAGAATGGTGCACCCGACAGGATTCGAACCTACGACCTTTGGCTCCGCAAGCCAACGCTCTATCCAGCTGAGCTACGAGTGCATTTAAGAAGTAATAATAACATATTTTACCCTAGTTATCTAGAGTTAATACCTGCTACAATGTCTGATTATGGAGAGGTGGCCGAGTGGTTGAAGGCGCTGCTCTCGAAAAGCAGTATATCGGAAACGGTATCGAGGGTTCGAATCCCTCCCTCTCCGCCATGAATCTAAAGACAACACTAATTATTATTGACAATAGTTTAACTTCAAGTTAAACTTTAACTATGAATACAATATCAGCTAAAGACTTAAGAGATAATCTCGATCAGATCGTTAAGAGAGTTGGGCTTGGTGAATCTATAAAAGTTACCTACCGCTCTAAGCCCGCCTTTACTATACAGCCAGATATTTTGGATGAATCTTCGATTCCAGGAAGTAATCAAGCCATGAAAAACTTTTCTAGAGAAGTGCGAAAACTTCGGGAAAGCAAGCAATTTTCAGTTTTTGATCCCAATAAAAGCACCAAGGAGTTATATCATAAGCTGCTTGATGATGATATTAAATTTAAGGCTCCTGTTAAACGATGAGTGTCTTTCTTGACGCAAACGTTTTACTTGAAGTACTACTTCCTGGTCGTCCTAAGACAGAAATCGCCGATACATATGTTCAAAAAGAATCTATAGTTTCTCCACTGAGCGCTCATTTATATACATATTTTGGGACAAAAGAAGGCTACCCTATTAAAGCCCTAACTAGACAATTAACTCTCCTTAAATACACCGAACTAGGTGTTGGCGAGATAAACTGGGCAATAGCTAATTGTCAGGATAATGATTTTGAAGATGCTTTACAGGTGGCATGTGCTGTATTGAATGGTTCGGAACTCTTTGTTACTCTAGACAAAAACTTAGCACAGAAATATCAGCAGTTCATTAATATAAAATTACTTTAGAAGCAACATCCCCTTTTATCCATAAACCACATTATCTTATACTTTATTTTTCATTGATTGACATATAGTAAAACTTATGCTAATATAGTTAATAGTTTACAAAAATAAAATTATTAAATAAAAATAAAAAGCGATACAAAAATATGTCCATAGAAGCACCTGTAATTTCAAATCAACCCTCCTCCATATTTATATAATTTATTGTGTCCGTGGAACGCTACTGACCATCAGCGTTGTTTAACCGGTTGTGTGGCAACCGCTCAAGCCCAGGTAATGAAATTCTGGAATTACCCTGCTTATGGACTGGATTCTTTTTCGTATGCTGATAATACTGCGAACGGTTATTCCTTTGATTACGGTGTTCTATCCTCTAACTTTGCCGCGCATATTTATGATTGGTCTTCTATGCCAACCGTTTTGACTGGGTCGGAATCTCTTCACGCAGACTCTGCTGTGGATCTATTGATGTATGATTGCGCCGTCGGTGTTGGTATGGATTTTGGCGATGACAACCAGAACGGGAGCGGAGCTAACGCACTCCTGGCCGAAGAATTGCCGTACGATTCTTTTTGCAGTCAGTACGCTTTGGTTAAATACTTTTCTTATAACTCAGATACTATCAAAGGCTTTTTCGAAGCAAACTTTACGGCTAACCAATGGCTCACTTTGATCATGCATGATTTGAATATTGGCAGACCGGTTATTTATGAAGGAAACGACACAACCCAGGGCGGCCACGCCTGGGTTTGCGATGGCTATCAAGCGGATAGCATGTTGCATATGAATTGGGGATGGGGTGGCTATTCAAACGGATATTTTGCTATCAACAATCTTACCACACCGGGAAACTTTAACCCAATATTACAGGACGATGCCTTAGTTGGGATATTACCCAAATACCTACACGCTCCTTTTACTGATTTTTCTGCATCGGTCACCACCAGCTGTAACGGGGTTGTCCATTTCGCTGACCTTTCACAAGACCAACCATTGTTGTGGAAGTGGAATTTTGGTGATGGAACTTTTTCTTCGCAACAAAACCCGGTGCATACCTACTCGGCTAGCGGTAATTATACTGTAACACTTACTGCTGCTAACCCGGCAGGTTTTACCCCTAAAACCATTACCAATTATATAACGGTCAATTTAATGACGCCGCCAACAGTTAGCAATCAG
>CAITDW010000010.1 GCA_903891235.1 uncultured Candidatus Saccharibacteria bacterium | reverse complement strand
TGGATAAATAAGTTAGGTCTTGGAAATGACAAATGTATTATTGCTATTGGATATTTAGTTGGGAAATAAGTTTATTATTTTGTTAATTTAAACACCTTGAGATGCAACATAAACTAGTGTTTCACCTGATTGACTATGTTCTGTACTAATGGACCAATCAAAGGTGTGCTATTAAACTTATCTAAAATCCAAATCACCATAGCTGCGACTATAGTTCCTCCTATAAAAATACCAACGCCATAAACAATACCTTTCAAAAAAGTAAATAGAAGCATCCTGGATGGCTTAGTGTAGCCAAGGAGCAAAATAGTCTCTAAAGACTTACCTAGATCTTCGTAATATTTATCTGACTTCTTTTTTTCACTACTCATAAGACAATTGTAGTATAAGTTTAAATTAAGTCTAAATAATAAAAAAAATTTGATTTATAAATTAATTCATAGATAATACAATCTAGTGAAAATCTCTCATCAACAATATAGCCCGTTAATATATGGGCTAAACAAAGTAAGAAGAAAAAACTCCAACCTCGGCGAAATGTTCACTCCTCGACATGTATTTTTAGAGGATAATAAATATGGCCTAGTTGGTGTTCGTTGGAATACCTCCGTCCTTGGTTCAATCGCCATTAGCTTAGCGACACTCACTGCCATCGAACCAATAAAGTATAGTGTGGCTATTAAAGACTTCGATCTTAAAGGATGCTTATCTGTCTACGACATAAATACACCAAACGGTAGGCAAGATGTTAATAAAGAAATCATCAATAACTATCTTTCCTTAGATAAAACAGAGGAACAAAACAAAAACTCTAGCCCAATAGTTAATCGGATGGGGATGAATAAAGTTTCAGAAAATGATATCGAACAGCTCACCAGTCTGGTCTATCGAATAGCAAATTTACCAGACTAATTTACTTTTAGTCAATAAGCCCATTTTGTAGATAAAAATATTAAGCATGAATACACTAACCTGAAAGGGTTTACATGCAATGAAAACATTTATAAAATTATCAAAAAGAATCACTTATTGAAAGGACATAATTAGAGCTTTGTGGTCTGAAACAATGTCGTCTAATGCCTCGAAGGACTCTACCTTTATTTGATCCCCTGTGAAAATGTAATCACATACTTCTTTTTTGTAGGTTAGCTGAGTGCGTGTTGTCTTCAGATTAGCTTTTAAAGGCAAGTTCGTTAGTAGATTATTGATCTGTTCCAATGATTCGCTATGCGGTGCAAGATTAAAATCTCCCGCCAAGATTAGTCGACCATTTAGTTTCTTGATTTGTTCTGCGATAATTCCACATTGCCTCATTGTCTCAGTATCACCATTTTTATGCTGATGGATATGGTGTCCGTGATGATTTAAAATATGTAATTCTGAATTATCGGGTAACTCTACAACAGCGCGTTGAAGGTTTCGCATATTCGCGTCATGATTAAGAAAATCAAAATCAGCAATATATTGCTTGCCCGTAAAAATAGTTTGACTGTCTTTAATAGGGTATTTGCTAATAATAGAGTTGCCAAAGTTAGCTTTTCGGCTCATATAGTTGAAGCTAAATACAGGTGAAGTGAATACATAGTCAGCTCCTATTGCCGCCTTAATTTCTTCTACCGTAATAAACAGAGCAGTATTGCCACCTTGAATATCTATAGCTTCTTGCAAACATAGTATGTCTGGGTTTTCTTCCGTTACAAGTTTAAGGATTTGTGGTTGTAGCCGCCCACCCCACATATTGAGTTGCAGTAATTTCATTTGTTTATTATACCAGAGAAATAAAGCGAAAAGAAGAAATTAACAGATAGCGAAAAGAACCCAAAGTTTGAAGTTTATTGCTAAACTAAGATGCATTTTTCAAATGTAATATACCTATGGTGATCCTGGCGGGATTCGAACCCGCGATCTTCTGGATGAGAACCAGATATCCTAAACCACTAGACGACAGGACCATTAATTTTCATATTATAACAGATACAAGCCTTTATTTCATTAGTCCAGTTCAGCAAGTGCAAGTATGTCTTTGGCTGACATTTTAACTAAATCAATGATGTCTAGTTTAGAATTCTCGAGTGCCTGATCGACCACAAAAACTCCAGCACGGTACATTATCCATCTCTCTTTCATTTCAGGATTATAGAATTTCCATTTTTGCCAGTCATAATTTACTGGCAATCCCTTAACTAAATTAACCCATTCAACAACTTTTTCTCTTTCTGGATAATTAGACCAGCCTGGATCTGCACTGGCATAGGTTATCTCAAAACGAGTCGCTGCGCCCTCTAAAATTGCATTCTCTATAGCTGGCATATGATCATCATAGTCCTGACCAGTAAAACCCTGAACGACGTGGTAGCACTCATGAAAATAGGATGCTCTTAAATCCTTCATTTGAGCTTCTTTATCTTCAAAATTCTCGTCAAACGATAACTCAATTTTTTCTTTTGAAGAAGCAAACCCACCAGTTCCAGTATCTGGGATCAACCATTCGTTATTAAACTTAACCTTTAAATCACCAGGCACATCGGGCAAGAGAGCTTTAACCTCATCATTCCATATAGTTAAGTGATCATCAAAATTTTTATGTTCTAAATTTTTCGGGTACTTTATTATTTCCATAAGCTAAATTTTAACAGATTTATAAATCGACAATATAATTGCAAAATAATATATAAAAACAGATAATATTAACATTAAACCATTAGCATGATACAGAAAATAATTATTTTTATACTAGGCAGCTTCATTACTGGAGGTATTTTCGTTGGCTATAAATATTTTAAACCTAAAAATGAAGATCTTATTGACAAGGAAATCTATGACCAGTCTGTTTTTTTATCTAGCGCAACTTCCGATGGCTTAATACTACTAGATGCTAAGGGCAATATTAAAATCATGAACCAACTAGCATCAGATTTAACTGGATGGACAGTCAGCGATGCACTTAATCTCAACTATAAGTCTATTATTAAACTAGTTGATAATAAAAATGAACTATTGCCAGATAATATTAATCCAATCTTAAATGTCTTGGCTAGTCACGAGAACCTAATTAACTCTCAAAGCCTCATAAGCAACAAAACCAATACAACCGTGCCTGTAAGTATTAGTATTGCAAAATTAGATACCGACACGAATTCTATGCAGATGCTAATAGTCCTTAGGGATATAACTAGTGTCAAAAAACGTGACCAAGAAAGATCAGATTTTATCTCGACTGCTTCTCATGAGATGAGGACTCCAATCGCAACTATTGAAGGCTTCTTATCTCTTGCAACAATGACTGCAACAGATTCAAAACTAAAATCATATATAGAAAAATCTCTTGAACAAACCTCCAAACTAGGTAAACTATTTGAGGACCTGTTAACTAGCGCAAAGGTTGATGACGGTCTCATGAAACCAGAGCCAATAAACTTCAGTCTTAATGATCTTTTTAATCAAATGGTTCCATATATAAAGAACACAGCTGAAGCAAAAAAATTAAACTTTATATATAAAAACAGTGATCAATCTACTCCTAACGAAAAAGCTATAATACCAATTTTTAAAATCAATGCTGACCCTAAACAAATCCAAGAGATCGTTAAACAGCTAGCCTCTAATGCAATTAAATTTACCGAAAGCGGAACTGTTACACTAGGACTCAGTGGAGACGCTGAATCGATTCATATATTCGTTAGCGATACAGGAAAAGGTATATCTCAAAATGATATACCTCATCTATTTCAGAAATTTTACAGATTGGACAATTCAGAAACTAGAGATAATGGCGGTACAGGACTTGGGCTTTTTATTAGCAAATCTTTAACTGAACTAAATAATGGAAAAATTTGGATTGAGAGTGAAGTCGGCAAGGGGACAACTATTCATCTAAAATTTAATAGATCAAAAATCTAGCTAATATTATTGTTCTTAAAATAAGCCTATATTGGAATTAGATATTAGGATTTGGAGTAACAGGAGGCTGTTGATTAGTAGGCGTTGTTTGATCTGGGCCAGGAGTAATTTCTTGGATTGGTGCAACTGGATTTGCTGGCGTTGTTTGATCTGGGCCAGGAGTAATTTCTTGGATTGGTGCAACTGGATTTGCTGGCGTTGTTTGATCTGGGCCAGCTACAGTTGGCTGAACTGGATCTGGTGCTTTGGGAGAAGAATCTGAATCTCCAACCTGATTAAAGTAATCCTGAAGAATTGCGAATCCAATAAAACTTAAAAGCCAGCATAGAAGAAATGTTACAGCTGTACTAGATTTTCCCTTAGTTACATTATTAACTGCTTTTGAATAAAGGAATAGCCAGTAAATATATCCAGCGTATGGTATCAGCCAAAACCATGCTGTAGGTATTTTTTCACCCATTGAGTTCATTTCAGTCTTAGTTTTTACTTGCCAGTACCACCAATAAATTCCTAGTGTTGGAAAACCTAATAATGCTACTGCGATTGGACTTCTTTTCTTCATGTCATTTTTACCTTTCAAAGTAATGTTAATCTTAGTAAAAATACTAACACAGTTTAACTTAAGCAAAAAACATTATTTCGTTGTTTATAGTCAATCAGTATTATGGCCTTGGGATAAATATTAAATTATATACTTGCTTATGTTACAATAGCGATATAAAGACAAAGCGTTCAAAACGAAAGGAATCAAACCACTATGGCAAAAGTAATGTTAGTCGAAGATGACAACAACCTTCGAGAAATTTATCAAGCAAGGCTTAGTGCTGAAGGTTATCAGTTAGTTTCCGCAAGAGACGGCGAAGAAGGGTTGGCATTGGCTGTAAAGGAACGACCAGATCTAATTATCTGCGATGTTATGATGCCTAAAGTAAGTGGTTTTGAAATGTTGGACATATTAAGAAGTACTGAGGGCATTAAAGATACTAGAGTCATTATGATGACAGCACTATCTCAAGCAGAAGACAAAGCTAAGGCTGAAAAATTAGGAGCTGATTTATACCTAGTAAAATCTCAAGTAACACTTGAAGACATGGCAAGATCAGTTAGAACAATTTTAGCTAAAGACGGTCACAGCGTTAGCAAACCTAGCGAAGAAAAAACCGAAAGCCAAGAAGCACCAACTCAACCTACCGAGGAAGATAAAGAGAACCAAATCAATGATCAACAACCACCTGAAACCGAACAACCAAACAACTTTCAACCTCCTCAAAACAACTTGTAGAATTAGATTTTAATTAATGCGCTTAAATCAGTTTTTAGCAAAAGTCACTGATCTTTCTAGACGTAATTCAGATAAGGCAATTTCTGAAGGTCGAGTTTTAGTGAACTCAAAATTACCATCCTTAGGTCAAACTATAGAAGAGTCAGATAAAGTTGAACTTGATGGAAAACTTCTATCAAGTCAAATTAAGATTCAGACGATTCAACTTAATAAGCCATATGGTTACGTAGTTAGCCGTGATGGGCAGGGCAGTAAAACGGTTTATGATCTTATACCCGAAAGTTTACATAACCTAAAACCAATTGGAAGACTGGACAGGAACTCTACAGGATTACTACTCATGACTAATGATGGGCATCTAAATCAAAAACTTAGTCATCCATCCAACAATAAGCTGAAAGTCTATAATGTAAAATTAAACAAAATTCTAGATGATGAAGATAAAAAAAAGATTGAAGAAGGAGTTTTTCTGGAAGACGGATATAGTAGATTAAAACTACTTGGCGGCAACGATAAATGGCAAGTCAGTATGAGTGAAGGCCGAAATCGGCAAATACGTAGGACCTTCGATTTTCTGGACTATAAAGTCATAAAACTTCATCGAGTAAGCTTCGGTGATTATCAATTAGGCAGTCAAAAAACTGGAGACTGGATTTTTGTTTAAAAATCTGACATAATATATAAATGAAAAAATTACCAATCGTTGCAATAGTTGGCCGTGCTAATGTCGGGAAGTCTAGTCTTTTTAATTGCATAATAGAAAGGCGAGAAGTCATTGTTGCCAAAGAGGCCGGAACTACCAGGGATTCAATTTCTGCAATTGCACACTGGAGACATCAAGACTTCAGAATTGTAGATACTGCTGGAATGAAAAACCCAGAAGATGAATTTGAGCTAACTATTCAAGATCAGATCCTAGAAGCAGTTGATGGTGCTGATGTAATCATGGTTGTGAGCGAAGCTAATAGCGTTGTCAGCGATGAAGATAGAAAAGTCGCTAAGATGGCTCTTAAAAGCAATAAGCCGGTTATATTGGCTATAAATAAGTCTGACAACACAGATAATGCACGTATGGGTCGTTTTTCAAGACTTGGCATAACCACCATGATTGAAACATCAACAAAGCAGAATAAGAATATCGGAACACTTCTAGACGCAATCATCGAATTAATTCCTAAAACTAAAGCTGATGAACCAGATAATCTTCTTAGAGTAGCTTTGCTTGGACGTCCAAATGTTGGTAAATCATATCTGTTTAACAGCCTATCTAAAAAACAACAGGCAATTGTCGCTGATGTTGCTGGCACTACTCGAGACATCAACCGCTCAAATATTAGATATGAAAACCGAGATATTGAAATTCTTGATACAGCCGGAATTAGAAAAAGCAGCAAAATAGAGAAGGGTATTGAGTACTTTAGCTTTCTGAGGACCATCAGCGCTATTGACCAAGCAGATATTTGCCTAATGCTAATGACAGCCGACGAACTAAATGTAGGTTTAGACCAAAAAATAGCAGGTATGATCAAAGATGCAGGCAAAGGCTTAATCTTAGTAGTATCTAAATGGGATGCTGTAGAAGAAAAAACTCCTTATACCAGAGACCAATTAGCAGCTCAAATTTCTCATACATTCGACTTTGTGCCATGGGCTCCGCTAATCTTTACAAGTTCCGTGACTGGTCAAAATATAACTAAGATATTTGAACTAGTCACAGAAGTCGAAAATAATCGAAAACTCAGAATCGCTACTAAAGATTTAAATAAATGGCTACAAAATACTATCTCCAAACATCCACCCGCGGGATTAAAAAATAGAATGCCTAAATTAAATTATATGGTTCAGGAATCAGATAATGAATGCCCGAGCTTTAAGATATTTGGTAGTAGTACTAAATTCATTCACTGGAGCTACAGACGTTATCTTGAGAAAAACCTAAGATACGTATATGATTTTGCCGGCACACCAATTCAGCTCTGGTTCATAGAGAAACATGTTGCTCATAGGCACGGCCAAAGTCCAACTCGTAATAAAGAAAATTAACTTTATATAAAAATAAAGTTATACTCTTTATTAATGGCATTATTTCAAAGAAAACAACCAAACGTTCAATCTAGCGCACCTCTCTATACATTAGGTCTATCTAAATCTTATTTAATTGTAGGTCTTGGTAATATAGGTAAGGAGTTTGATAATACTAGGCATAATATTGGATTTAGGGCTATTGATAGGTTCTTTGAAGATCATGAATTTAGTAACTGGATAAACAAAACAGACATGAAGACTCTAATAGCCGATAAAAATATGGCCGATACTAAAGTCTATATTATGAAGCCAACGACCATGATGAATATTAGTGGAGATGCCGTACAGGCTGTTAGCCATTTTTATAAGATTCCAAATAATAGAATAATAGTTGTTCATGATGAATTAGATATTAACTTTGGTAGCATAAAAATAACCATGGGCGGATCTAGTGCGGGGCACAACGGAGTGAAGTCTACAATAAAGTGCATTGGTGAAGACTTCGGAAGAATTAGAATCGGTATTGGGCCAAAATCCCCAGAACAAATCGATAGTGCAGATTTTGTCCTAGGTAAATTTGCAAAAAGCGAAGAACAAGAAATGAAAGCTTTACTGAACGAAACTTCTAGCCTTATCACAGAAGCCATATTTAGTAGTGGCTTCCCAAGTGAAACTAGAAAATTTATTTTATAAATCCCCTCAGAAATGAACAAACCTCCAGAGGGGGTGGGCACCGCTGGAGGTTTGATAACACCCTTCAACCCACCACAACGAAGCATCGAGCGCTACAAATAATGTCGTCGTGCCGGTCTAATGACCATCTTTTGGACTCGCTGACCCACATAGGGTCCTCTGTAAAACAGAGGTAAGTTAAAGGGATTAGTTTGTCTTAGAGAGCTGTGTTTATAAATAAACACAGCCATAACATTAGTGGAGGGTAACAACTTTTGAGAGGCACTCTCTAAAACAATCTAACAAATTGTTAGAATAGGGGTATATAAGGTACGAAGCTTCATATATAAAGCTTACGAATTGCAATTTTAGCAAATAAGTGTTTCAATGTCAATACTTTTTACATGTTTCCTTAATATTGTCAAATTGGTAATGCTATATATTTAAGGTAATATAAGAGTTATGGGATCAAAATTCGTAATGTGGATAGTCATAGCAGTTGTATCGGCAATATTTTTTTGGTTAGGTACTTCACTATTCGGTGGTGGAATTTTCGGGCTGTGGGATAACGTTTTTGGTTTTACTGGTTGTTTTGTTGGTCTATGGATTTGGTTCAAGTTTATGAAGGATCTTTAAATATAATTTGCAATTATTTAAACACTAAAGTAATCTAACAGTCTGGATATACCTAAAATAATATTTAATCGAGAAAATAATGAAACAAAACCTTGTCATCGTAGAGAGCCCAGCAAAAGCTAAAACTATAGAAAAATATTTAGGAAAAGAATATAAGGTACTAAGTAGTTTTGGTCATGTTAGAGATTTACCTAAAAAAGGTCTTAATATAGATGTAGCCAATAGGTTCAAACCAACTTATGCAGTCTCTCCAGATAAAACCAAAGTTATAAAAGAACTAAAAGCAGCTGTCGCTAATGCATCAGATATATATCTAGCAAGTGATGAAGACCGAGAAGGAGAAGCTATTTCTTGGCATTTAGCACAAGCTCTTAAATTAGACGTCAAAACAACAAAACGCATTGTGTTTCATGAAATCACTAAAAGTGCCTTGGAGCAAGCTATAAAAAATCCTAGGACTATTGATATAAACCTCGTAGATGCACAACAGGCAAGAAGAATTCTTGATCGTCTAGTGGGCTATGAACTAAGTCCAGTATTATGGAAAAAAGTCAGAACCGGACTGAGTGCTGGAAGAGTCCAATCGGTTTCAGTAAGAATCATTGTTGAGCGAGAAAGAGAAATAAAAGATTTTGAAGCTAAATCATTCTATAAAGTAACTGCTGAGTTAAAGAATAAAAATGGAGAAATATCAGCTACTTTAGATAAAAATTTAGATTCCAAAGCTGATGTAATCAATCTCTTTAATAAGCTAAAAGATAGTCAACTTATAGTTTCTTCAATCGATAAAAAACCTGGTAAACGTAGTCCAGGCGCTCCATTCACAACCAGTACACTTCAACAAGAAGCTTCAAGAAAATTTGGTTTTAGTCCTCGTCAAACAATGAGCGTGGCTCAAAGATTATATGAAGGTGGACATATTACATATATGAGAACCGATAGCACAACTTTATCTAGCCTTGCTATTGAAATGGCAAACAAATATATATTAGATAATTTCGGCAAAGACTATGCCCACTCAGTTCAATATAAGACTAAGGATAATGCAGCCCAGGAAGCTCATGAAGCAATTAGACCAACCGATTTCCATAAGACATCTATTAGTGGCGAGAACCAAGAAGTTAAACTTTATAAATTAATTTGGGAAAGAGCCCTGGCTAGCCAAATGGCTCCAGCTCAAATTGAAAAAACTGAGCTTAAAATTAAAATTCCTGGTTCAACCAATTATTTTCTAGCCAAAGGTGAGATATTAGTCTTTCCTGGATTCTTTAAAGTATATGGATCAACAAAGGATGATGTTATATTGCCGCCAATTGCTAATGGTGAATCCCTTGATCTAGTTAAGGCATTAGCTACTGAATCCTTTTCAAAACCACCAGCTAGATATTCTGAAGCATCTTTAGTGCGTAAGTTAGAAGAACTTGGTATTGGACGTCCAAGTACTTACGCCCCAACTGTTTCGACTATTCAGTCAAGAGGTTATGTTGAGAAGGTAGATATAGAAGGTAAAAATAAAGAAATAAATCTGCTTAAACTAACTGGCAACAACATTGAAGAATCAATTGAATCAATTGTCACCGGATCTGACAGCAATAAATTAGTCCCAACACCAGTTGCCGACATTACAACTGATTTTCTTAAAAAATATTTCAAAGATATTTTAGATTATAGGTTTACCGCAAAAGTTGAAGATGATTTCGATAAAATTGCAGATGGCAAAGAAGACTGGCAGACGATGCTCGATAAATTCTACAAAGATTTTCATCCACTTGTTGAAAAGTCTGAATCAGCAACCAGAGAAGAAGTATCAAAGGCTAAGCATCTCGGACCAGATCCAAAAACTCAACAACCAATTATTGCCCGATTTGGAAGATATGGCTTAATGCTTCAAAGGGGTGAAACCGAAAGTGAAGACAAGCCAGATTTTGCTCCGTTCCCAGAAGGATTCACGCTGGACGATATTACATTAGAAGCAGCATTAAAAATGTTTGCCCTACCTAGAATAGTTGGTAAAACTGATGATGGAGAAGACATCATTGCTAACATTGGAAGATTTGGCCCTTATATAAAGATAAAATCGACATTTGTTTCAATTAAAGACAAAGATCCATTCAAAATAACCCTCGAAGAAGCAAAGGTTATATACGGAGAGAAACTTGAACAAATAGCGAACAAATATATAGTCGAATTCCCAAGCGGAGTTAAGATTGCAAATGGCCCATATGGACCATATATTACGGATGGCAAGAAAAATGCACGCATAAATAAAGACACTGATCCTAAGACAATAAAAGAGAAGCAGGCGATAGAATTACTAAAGAAAGCACCAGCTAAAAAGAAGTTCAAAAGAAAGAAGAAAAAATAACATTCTTTTCCACAACTTGCACTCTGTGCAAGTTATTATAATGTGATATTTCTACAACATATAATGTATACAATAGTCCATTTAATGATACAATATATTTAGCAGACACTATATTTGACTTTAATAGTTTAAAATTGTATAATATTTCATAAAGGATTTAAGTAATTAGCGACTATGGAAAAAACAGAGCAAGAAAGTACAACATTTGATATTGAAAGTTTTGTAAAAGACGTTCTCAAAACTATCGAACAAGATCGCGAAAAAGAGATTATATCTCGTCGTTTTGGTCTCTTTGACCGAAAAGAAACTCTGGAACAAATTGGAGAATTACTAGGAATCACCAGGGAAAGGGTGCGACAATTAGAGAAGTCAATCATAACTAAACTTAGAGCAAGCTCTGAAGCCGGAAAACTACCCAATCTTGATCAATTCGAAAGCCAGATACTTAATTATTTAGATAAAGATGGCAATCTTGCCAGAGTAACTAAGCTGTCTACCAGACTATTGAAAGAACCAACAAAGCTAGACCAATCACGCATTGCATTTCTGAGTGAATTATCACCACAATTAACTGTTATAGGCGATAATGATTTCCTATTTTTATCTGTCGGCAAGGCAAGCATATTCAATTCCAAGACAATAAAAGGTGAGGTAGACAAGGTAATTGCTGTTATTACTAAGATTGGTCAACCTGCCGAGATTAAGATTATTGCCAAGGAGGCTAAAATAGCCGATTCTAAGCAAGCTGAAGCACTTGCTAGTATATCTAAGCAACTCGCTTCATTAAATGGTAGCTGGGGTCTTGTAAAGTGGCCAATGGTTAATCCCAAGAACATTCGAGATAAGATATATGTCATCTTAAAAGAGAATAATCGACACATGCACTTTAATGAGATTGCTGATGCTATTCAAAAATCTGACTTTAAAAGAAAGAATGTTACTACCCAGGCTATCCATAACGAACTTATTAAAGATAAGCGTTTTGTATTAATCGGTCGAGGTATTTATGCCCTTAAGGAATGGGGATACAAAAAAGGTACAGTTGCAGATATAATCTCTGAGGTTCTTAAAAAAGAAGGCAAAGCACTACATAGAGATGATATCGTTAAAAAAGTTTTAGAAAGTCGTTATGTTAAAGAAACTACTATTCTCTTGAATCTTCAAGGGAAGTCACAGTTCAAAAGAGTTGCTAAGGCCACTTATGATCTAGATGAATCGATTGCAGAATAACTAAACAAAATACGAACATAAGATAGTAATCAAAAGCTAGCAAAATTGAAGAAAAATAGTCAGAATTTAGATAAAGTAAGATCCTTAACGACAGTAAAGTAGGGATTTATTTTTTTTAAAAAATTATTTTAATTTTTAGGGAAGTAGGAGAGTGATAGATTACATTGAAAAGAAACATAGACTTAGTGTCGCACAATGTATATTTTACGACTCTTATATTATATAAATAGATGGCTATTGATACCTCCTCTAACGGGGGAGATATGCCTCTCATATCTTATTTAGTCAGTAATACATATATTAAAGTTATTAAATTATATATATAAAAAAACGCATCTGTTGGTTATATGTATCCTTGTATTTAATGTCGTTATTTGACT
>CAITDW010000009.1 GCA_903891235.1 uncultured Candidatus Saccharibacteria bacterium | reverse complement strand
TTGATTGAGTTTTTTTAGTTTGAAGTATGAACGAATCGATTAAGTTTAGTTAAATCTTTTTGTGAAAGATCCACAGGTAGTTTGACTGATCCGTTGATGCCATCGTATCTAGAATTCATATTAATAACAGTTGAACCATTATCACTTGAGAAGCTAATAGATTTAATACCATTCATAATGTCTGAAGACTGTGATTCCCAGTTATTTTCAATTTGTTCTAATTGAGATTTAAATCTAGGCAATATAACTTTAACTTTGGCATTAGGATATTCGGCTTGGATATCAGTTATGGTTTTCTGTTTAACATCTGAAAGTATTTGCTCTTCAGCATATTTAGGTAATGGGCTAAGAACAGCAGCATTTTGGGCAAATTGTAATGAACCAATAGTGTTACTTGCTGCATCGTTTGGTGTATCGAAACCAAGTCCAGTTGTATCCTGGCCCCAATTACAATGAATTGTCTGATTCTTTTTTTTCTTAGAATTGTAAGATTGAGATTTAGCATGAACATCATCAACACTTGAAGTTGATGGCAAGTCCATACATAGAACCTGACCATCATTGAAGTCAATTCCGGCATTTATAGGCTTATAGTGTGGTACTGAAACAGTTACGGCATCTACTATGCTTGATGCGTTATAGTGTTTTTGGACATCTAAAGTAAGACCATCTTGTCCACATTCGGCATATTTAACCGGATACATATGATCTGCTTTATAACCACTTACAGCTAAGTATTTATCATGCGACAATACGCCAACATCAACACTAACTTCGTCTGTACAACTAGTTAATTGTTCTTTTGTTACAACTGTAGAATTTGGAAGAACCTGCCCACTAATTACTGGTGGTTGTGATTCAAGTCCAGGTAGATTAAGGTGGATTCCAAATTGATTATTCAATATATCTTTTACGCCTATTACTGCAAGAGCACCTACTGCAGCAACCGCAGAACCTTTTACAGCATATCTTACGGCTTTTTCTTTCATTCCTATTTCTCTACTACTATTAGAATTAGTCATCAAAACTCCTTCTTGCTAACTACTTATATCCTTTAAGGGGCTATAACTTAATGTAGTAAACATAAACTCAATCAAGAGTCCCGATATTCTATACTAATTATGCTAAAAAGTCAATACTAACTGATATTATGCATGACTATGATTCGATTAATTGGCAATTATCCCTTGACTACAAGTATCTTCTCTGATAGACTGTAAGTATGGATCGAAAATTCTCTATAAAACAGTTCAATCAGCGTTTTCCTGATGATGACGCTTGTCTCGAGGAAATTAAACAACTACGTTTTGGCTATACATTAGCTTGCACTAAATGCACTAAAGAAAACAAATTCTACCGTGTTAAGGGTCGTTCAGCCTATGCCTGTAGCTACTGTGGCCTCCATATCTACCCATTAAAAGATTCTATCTTTGATCATTCTAGTACTGAGTTAAAACTATGGTTCTATGCTATCTATCTAATGGCTCAAACTAGAGCTGGTATTAGTGCTAAACAACTAGAAAGAGAACTAGGAGTTACATATAAGACAGCATGGAGAATGTTCAGCCAAATACGAAAACTAATGGCAACTGGTGGCAATATTCTAACTGGTGAAGTTGAAGTAGATGAAGTCTACTTTCATCCGGATCCAAGTAAACGAACAACTGCAAAAGCTCATAATAGCCAAGTAGTATTTGGTATGGTAGAGCGTAAAGGCAGAGCAGTAGTTAAGCACGTACCTACTTCAGGTGTACGGATACTATCTAAAAAGATAAAAGAAAACATAGATGCTAATGCTACTGTCTATAGTGATACACATGGTTCATATAGACACCTAACTAAAGCAGGCTATATCCATTTAACTATTAATCATAGCTTACAAGAATATGTTAAGAGTGACCGCCATACTCAAAACGTAGAAAACCTATGGAGCAATATAAAGTGGAGTCTACCGTCACGTTGACCCAAAGTATCTTCAAAACTACGTTGATGAATAAACTTTTCGCTACTCACACCGACAAACACCCAAATATATGTTTGACCTAATTCTTAGCAACATAGCCAAGGAATAGCTACTTAGTTTTCTTTGTAGGCTTACTGTCTCTTTTAGGCTTAACTGCTCTTTTTAGTATTTCATTGAAGTCAGTTTCAGCATTATCTCGCCCACCAGATTTAATAAAGGCTTTTAGGGCAACATCATTCTTAGACAACTTCTTTTTAGGCATGGTATTAGTTTAGCATTGCGACTAAAAGGTGTAACCAGACTATGCTCGAAATACAGAACATCGATGTCCTGTATTGTTGGTTCACTTAACAGAGATAAATTGCCTAAATTATTCTCCCTCTTTATATATAAATATATAGAGAACTAATATGCGATAATAAATGAGACTCTAATGATTATAGGTTTCCTTTATACCGTTTTGCTCGTAGCAGCTTTTAACTTCACCACTAAATATTGAATTTGAAGTAGGGGTAACATATGCATGAGTCACTTCTGGGTTGTAACCTATTGCTTGTAGACACCCTTTTAGAGCTTGTTTTTGAATAGAATTCTCATGCAATTGAAAGATCCCAAAGCCTAATAATATAACTAGAGTAACTGCAGCCGTATACTTGATTCTATTTTTAGTATTTGTAAAGTATACAAGCGAAATGATACCCAAAACCAAAAATAATCTCGCCAATATAAAGATAAGATTATCGTGATTATTGAAAAAGTTAAAAAAAGAGTTTGGATAGGCACTAGTACTATTAAAGCTCTGTGCGAACAAATATCCGACCAAAACCCAACAAATACCACTTAAAATAAATAATGATGCAGGAATGAGTACTTTGATTGGTTTTTTTAGCATTACTTGTATTATAGTAGAATTATTCTAATAAAGATGCAACATGACTCACTGTAAGTTATCAGCAGTGTAACTGTCTTACTTGTATTTAAGGTATAATTGCCGATTAATTACCTAGACAAATCAAAGTATTTATGCTAATATATATTAGCTAATATAAAACAAAAAATATGTCAGAACATTTAAATACACCATCTCAAGAAAACATTAAAGTTATCGATAGAAAGTTAGCTGATGCATTCAATAATCTACCAGATGATGTTTTATTGGATAGAAAATTTATGATAGAAACACCTGATGGACAAACAGAAGTTTCAGTTGAGGATTTTGGACGAAAATATGAAATCGATGAGGCTGGCAATAGAACAGGCGAAAAATACCCAATAATTAGGTTCAAGGATGAAACTGGTAACGTTACTGAGGTGCCCACTGAGGAATTCCTATCAAGGACCTTACTAAGTGCTGATGAAATTACAAATATGATTAGTGACGAAACATCCAAAGGAGAAAAATCGGAAACTTTATATAAACCCATTCAAGAAAAAGAAATCGTTAGTCCCAAGGAAGATTATGAACCTAGGTTGAGCCAACTATTTAGTCCAGTGAAGGATGAAACACGACCAGAGGTTGTCGAAGATTATGATTCTTGGTTTGATAAAGATAATGAAGTTTTCGATCCTAGTATTGATTCTCAAACTCAAATTGAATCAGCAGCTAATCGGCTTCCGGCTAACGAAAGATTAAGAGTTACGCCCGAAAGTCAGAAAATGGCGGAAAAAAGATTAGAAATCGCTGGTGATGGTGATCCAAATCTAAAACTAATCTTCGATAAATATTCTCCTAAAGGAACTAACCTTAGTGATTTACTGAGAAATGATGAGGATTTTAGGACTGATGTAGGGGTGTATCTTCTTCATAAATTAAATAATCTTGCAATTAATGAAAAAACCATCGGTCAGCAAATCAAAGATAATTCTGAAAAAAGTCCTGCCACAACTGGTTATTCTCACATACCAGAACTTAGAAGTCGTGAGTATGCAACTTTACTTGCTATATCTATGCTGGATGGAACTTTTAAAGATGAATTAGTTCAATCAAATACTATAGAGTATGCAGATGATGGCGAGGTGCTTCTTGGTCAACATAGAGCGGCTGCAAATGAATTGTTAGGTTTAAAATGAAAAAAGATTTAGATTTTAACACAGTCCCTGATCAGGAAAAAACAATTCTATTGCACAATCAGGAGATTGTCTTAGATAATCCAAAGCCCTTAAGAACAATAGAAGAGTCTCGCAAAGAAGGCATCAATGGTGAAATAATTACAGAAATTGAAGTTCCAACCATGATTAAGGGTACAGATATTCTTAAGAAAATAGCACTCGTGGATTTTGGAGAAGATATTCCCAAAGAAGGCAGAGCGCTAATTTATTACCCACCAAATAAAAGTGAACTTATCGCACTGGGTGTAACTCATTCTAGGTATGCACTTATGGGTCTAAATTATCATCCGGATGATCTTTTAGCAGCAGTTAATATTTTACACCCCAATTACCCCGTAACTATTGGTCGTGATCCAGATAATCATGTTAATTATAGGCTTGGTCTAAGTGAAGCAGGCCAACATAGTAAGTTACTTTCCAGAGAACATTTAAGTATCGAAATTAAAGACAATCATAGAATTATTATTAAAGATCATTCTACAAATGGTACTGAAATTACTTTGCCAAATTAATCTATTTGTTATGATGTAACTATGAAAGAAATAGATAAGAATATATCTCCAACCAAATTACTATGGGTAGATCTTGAAATGACAGGCCTGGATTCGTCATCCGATGTCATTTTAGAAATAGCTGCTGAAGTCACCGATTTCAGTTTCAAAACCTTAGCCAGCTACGAAGCTGTGATTACTCACTCTAGTGAAAAAATTGAAAACATGAATGAATGGTCTAAAAAACAACATAAGGTTAGTGGTTTGATTGAGAGAATAAAATCTTCAGGATTATCTGAGGATGTAGTGAAAAATCAGTTAGTTGGCTTTATCAAGGCTCAATTTGGCAATGAACCCGCTATTTTGGCCGGTAATTCAATACATAATGACCGCAAATTTATAGAAAAATGGTGGCCCGAAGTAAATGATTTGCTTCATTATAGAATGCTAGACGTTAGTGCATTTAAAATATTGATGCAAGGCAAGTATAATGTAGCTTTTGAAAAGAATAACTCACACAGAGCTTTCGATGATATTCAGGCTTCAATTGCTGAACTACAATATTATATTGATAATTTTTCTAAATTAAATACTAAGAGTAATAATGATTAATACTGTAATGATTGAGTACAAAGATTTAGAAAAGGTTATTAATTCGTATAAAAAAGTAGACAAGTCTTTCCCTTACGGAAATGATATAGCTGTTTATTCTTACCAGAATGAAATGTTTGCATTAATTTATAAAGATTTGTCACCCAAACAAATTAGCCTAAGGTGTGATTATTTACTAGCTAAACATTTGAAAGATGAATATGAGACTGTTCTTGGAGGTAAAGATTTGAACCCTAATAAATGGATTACTGTTATCTGTACGGGACAATTAAGGATAGATGAAATTAGAGATTTGATTCGTCATTCGCTCGAAATTGTTAAGGCTATTTAATCTTTAATACTAGTTGCTTTGTAGTTTTGCTGCAGCGTCAATAAATTTACCGACATTATCATATAGAGTGGTTAGTTCAATTTTTTGTGATTTGTTTTTAGCACCTCCATAAGCTGTCTTTATGGCTATTTTATATTGATTAAGACTCTTTTGGAGCGCACTAACATATGTATTTTGAAAAGTTCCATTGCCCAAAGCAATAGTTATGTTTTTATCAATAATTAAATTTTTGACAGCAAGCTGATTTTTGGTAGGTTTGATTCCATTTATAATTAGAGTATTTATGTAGGTATTTTGGTCGCTTGCTAAAACATTATCTATAGTAGTAGATAAATCGACTGTTGGCTGATCGTTAGAATTTTTAATACCTTGATTTGCGATATCCATAACAATCGACTGATTTTCAAGAACACTAACCAACTTACTATTATTACCCTTACCTAAATTACCTAATATACTAAAAACAATAATTAATATAATAATGACAATTATTGCACCTCCAACAACAAGCAACATTCTAGACTTAAAACTATTTCCATTGCTTGGTAAAATACTTAAAGGGCTCTTTTTTGGAGCTGCCGTTTGATTAAGAAAATAGAATTGATCGTTATTTTGTGGAGGCATATCATCTATTTAACCATAACTGACTTCATGAGCCCAAGCAATATTAGCGTACAATATAAATATTATGAGTGCTATAGATGAAATTAAAGAGAGAATTGCCATTGAAGATATTGTTGGTCAATATGTTCAACTAAAAAGAGCTGGTAGAAATTTCAAAGGTCTTAGTCCTTTTAATTCTGAAAAGTCCCCTAGTTTTATAGTAAGTCCAGAAAAACAAATATGGCATGATTTTAGTAGTGGCAAAGGCGGTAATGTTTTTAGTTTCATTATGGAGATGGAAGGATTAGATTTTCGGGGAGCCCTTGAAATGTTAGCTCGTCAAAGCGGGGTTGATTTAGATAAATACGATACTAAGACATACAAAAAGGATAGTCACACTAAGGAGAAAATGTATGAGATTCTTGAAATAGCAACAAAGTTTTATCAGATATATTTATCTAAAAACTTATTAGCCCAGGAATATGTTTTCAAAAAGAGAAAAATTGATAAACCAACTGCCTTAGCTTTTAGAATTGGCTATTCTCCAAATACTAAATCGGCCTTAGTTGATTATTTAAAGAAAAAAGGCTACCAAGATTCTGATATAAAATCATCTGGGTTAGGTGTGTATAGGGATCGAGGCTTAATTGATATGTTCAGGGGGAGAATCATGATCCCATTGACTGATCAAATGGGTAAAACAATTGGTTTTACTGCTAGAGAGCTTGTCGCAAGCGAAAATTCCCCAAAATATATCAATACACCACAAACTCTACTATATGATAAAAGCCGTCACATTTTTGGTCTCGATAAGGCCAAAGAATCTATCCGAAAATTAGAGTATGCAGTTGTTGTTGAGGGTAATATGGACGTAATATCTTCTCATCAAGCTGGCGTGAAACAAGTCGTTGCAACAGCCGGTACAGCTTTAACAGAATTTCATCTAAAAGGCTTAAATAGATTTGTTTCAGATATAAGACTTTGTTTCGACAAAGATCAGGCAGGCATAAAGGCAACCGAAAGAGCTATTCCAATTGCTTCAAAGGTTGGTGTTAGTCTATCTATGATATCTTTGCCTGAAGGCGACAAAGACCCTGATGAGCTAATCAAAAGAGACAGGGATGAATGGCTACAAACTATTGAAAAGCCAGTTTATGCTGTTGATTGGTTAATAAATTATTACAAAGACAAGATTGATTTAAGCAGTGGCCAAGGTAAGAGACAATTCTCAGATATAATTTTAGCAGTAGTAACTAATCTTAATGATCCAGTTGAAAAAGATCATTATATGTCGACTGTTGCTAAAGTAATTGATGTTTCAAAATCTGCTTTAGAATCAAAACTAGGCAACACTCAAAAAGAGCCTAAAAAAACACTCAAAAAACATGTTCAAAAAGAAGATATTAAATATGATCTTAGTCGTTATCAGAATCACTTACTCTCAATAGTCATGAATAATTCAGAACTAAGACATTTATTGAATAATTTATTACCAGATATGTTTGATTCCGATAGTGCTCGTAGCCTATATCAATTTTTAGTAGATTACCCTGAGATTGCTGATTTTCAGAAGCCAAATCCAGATTTGCAATTTATCGATGACTATATTAAAATATTGTTATTACAGTACGATGAATTGTATAAAATTCAAGACTCGACTGAACTTCATTACGAAGCAAGCCTATTAGAGGCTCAAATCATAAAACAATATGTCAAACAAAAGAAAAATATAATTGCCAATAATCTAAATAAAGCTAGCCCTAGTGAGGCCAGGGAACTTCTATTGCAAGCAAAAGAACTAGATAAACTACTAAAAATTAATAAAGGACTTATAAATGACTAGAGCTAAAAAGGTTAATACTAAAGAAGATTTAGAGCAAATTAAAGACAAATTACTCGAAAAGGCTATTAAGAATGGTACTATCGATCAGAAAGAAATCTTAGAAGCAATCAATGACTCTCCAGATAACGTTGAAATACTCGATAGTCTTTATGCAGATTTAACTGAAGCAAGTATTGAGATTACTCGTGATCCAAATGAAAAAGAATTCAGCGATGAATGGGTATTAGAAAAAGGCGAAGAAGTAATCGACAATGATACCAGTTACATTGATGACATAGCCGATGATTCAGTTAGGTTATACCTGAGAGAAATTGGTAAAATCCCACTATTATCCTCCGAAGATGAATTAACCTTAGCTAACAAAGTAGTAGCAGGAGACAAAAACGCTAAGGAAAAAATGGCAGAGGCTAATATGCGACTTGTTGTATCTATTGCTAAGCGATATACCGGTAGAGGATTAGACCTATTGGATCTGATTCAGGAGGGCAATACTGGACTTTTAAGAGCCGTAGAAAAATTTGATCCAGACAAAGGATTTAAATTTTCAACCTATGCTACTTGGTGGATTAGGCAAGCCATAACAAGAGCAATTGCTGACCAAGCCAGAGTAATTAGAATCCCTGTACATATGGTTGAGACTATTAATAAATTACTAAGAACTCAAAGACGTCTTACTCAAGAATTAAACCGAGAGCCAACAACCGAGGAAATAGCTACAGCTATGGAAATAGAAATCGAAAAAGTTGAAAACATTATGAAAATTAAACAAGATATCTCTAGCCTTGATGCAAGTATAAAGGATGATGAGGAAGAGTCTGTATTATCTGATTTTATTGAAGACGAGGAAACAATTAGTCCAGAAGAATCTGCAACCGGACAATTAATGAAGGAACAAATTAAATCATTACTAGGTGCATTAACCGAAAGAGAACAAAAAATATTAAAGTTACGATTTGGTCTTGAAGACGGTAAATACCATACATTAGAAGAAGTTGGTCAAGAATTTAGTGTAACAAGAGAAAGAATAAGGCAAATTGAAGCTAAGGCTCTAGCTAAACTTAGAAAACACAAGGACTCTAAAAAACTTCACGATTACATTAGTTAATTTATTGTCTGATGCAAAAAATTAATAAAATTATAGGAATTAGTGGATATAGTAGATCAGGTAAGGACACCTTAGCCAAGTATATTATCGAAAAAGGCTATTACGGGGTTTCTCTTGGTGATATGGCTAGAGACCTGACTCGAAAGAGACATGCACATGAAGAAAATCCGATCTCTAGAATTAATTTAACCGAGACATCAAATTGGCTGAGACAAGAAAAAGGACCAGAGGTTTTAATGAATATTGCATTAGAAGAATATCTTAAAGCATCGAAAAATAAATCCTATAAGGGACTATTGATTTGGAGTATAAGAGCCCCCATTGATGCTGATTTTATATTAAAAAACCAGGGCCAATTAATCTGGATAGATAGTTCTCCTGAAACAAGGTACGAACGTGCTATGGCCAATTTAAGATACGGTGAGCCACATCTAGACTATCAGGAATATATGAGACAGGAAAGTACTCAGATACAACCTCAACCTGGAATTGATTCAAAAGTTCAGATGAATTTAAATTACATTAAACAAGTATCCAACTTGAAAATTAACAATAACCTCTCTACTGAAGAATTTATTAAAGCTGCACAAAAACTTTTAAAAACTGTTTAAAAGCGGTAGAGCTAACCTATTGCTTTAATTAGGGTATAATTAATGTATATGTCTGATTACGATAAAAGATTTGTCATAATTGATGGTAAAAGCATTTTTTATAGAGGATATTATGCTATGCCCAATTTGTCGACAAAAGATGGCACTGCAACCGGAGGAGTCTATGGATTCGCTGTGATGGCCCTTGAGATTATTAGGAAATTAAAACCTGACTATGTTGCTGTTGCCTGGGATAAGCCAAAAACTAATATTCGAAAGAGACTTGAACTATACCCTCAATATAAGGCCGGAAGAAAACCTGCTCCACCAGATTTTTACGATCAAATACCAATCCTACATGAACTACTGGATGCTTTTGGTTGGCCACTATATGAATTAGATGATTACGAGGCAGATGATATTATGGGTACATTAGCTACTCAGGCTAAAGAAAAAAACATCGAGACTATGTTGGTAACAAGTGATATGGACGTTTTGCAACTTGTTAATAGTCACACAAAAGCTTATTTAATTAAAAGTGGGCTTGGCCATATAGATTTATATGATCCTAAAAACTTTACAGATAAATATGGATTAGACGTTAGTCAATTTATTGATTTGAAGGCTCTCATGGGTGACTCTAGCGACAATATTCCTGGTGTACCTGGAGTAGGCCCAAAAACTGCAATTCAACTCCTAAAAGACTATAAAACGTTAGATGGAGTTTATGATAATCTCGATCTTGTAAAAAACTCTACTGCTGACAAACTCAGGGCAGGTAAAGATCTCGCATATTTGAGTCATAAATTAGCCGAGATTTGGAACGACGCACCAGTTGAGCTAAATCTTAATGAGGTTGATGGCAAAAAGGCTAAACCTGAGCGCATACTAGAATTATTAAAAAAATTAGAATTTAAAACTCTTGTCAGACAGTTGCCTGAAATCATGAAAATAGAAAGCACGGAAGAAGAGCTAACTTCTACTATTTTCACATCATCAGCTAAAAAAATATTAATAGATACTGATGAAAAACTAGATAATTTTTCAATCAAAGACAAGCAAGAAATAGTTTTGTTCAGCCGGGCTAGAGGTAAACATGGTAAAGACCCAGAATTCTTATTTATTAGCGACAATCCTAAACAAGTATTTATTCTAGACATTAATAAAATAGACAATAAAAAAATTATTCAAATACTATATCCAATTATTCAAAATGAGAACGTAAAAAAAATTGGCTATGACATAAAGAATACAATTGAGTTTTTATACCAGCTAGATATGAATTTATTCAAGATTAGTCATGATGTATTGATTGGTTCTTTCCTGATTAATAGTCTAAGAAGAGACCAATCCTTGGCTCAATTAGCCCAAGATGATCTAGGAATAGAGATTTCTAGTTTCGATAATCTCAATAACGAAGACTTAATTAACCGTAGTGATGAAATGGCAGGAATAATATGGTCCTTGTATAATAACCAAAAAGATAAATTACCAAAAATAGGCAAATTAAAAAAATTAGCTGAAGAAATTGAGTGGCCAATTATTCCTGTCTTGGCAAAGATGGAAGATGAAGGAATTCTACTTAACACAAATTATCTGAATGATTTTTCTAAAGAAATAAATGATTTAATATCTGATCTAGAACAAAACATCTATGGACATGCAGAAGCTGAATTTAATATTAGCTCCCCAGCTCAGCTTTCGGAAATATTATTCGATAAACTAAAGTTACCAACCAATGGCATTAAAAAAGGTAAAACAGCCTATTCTACAGCTGCCTCAGAATTAGAGAAGCTTAGGGGATTGCATGAAATTATTGATTTAATTTCTAACTACAGAGAAGTTACTAAGCTAAAATCCACTTATGTAGATGCACTTCCAAGAATGGTTGATAATCAATCAAGGCTTCATACCACTTTTAATCTAACAATAGCTCAAACAGGTCGACTGTCTTCAACTGATCCTAATCTTCAAAATATACCCGTTAGGACAGATTTAGGTAAAAGAATTAGAACTGCATTTATCGCAGGTCCAGGTAAGACTTTTATTAGCGCTGACTATTCTCAGTTTGAACTTAGAATTGCTGCACATCTTTCTAAGGACGAAGATTTAATCGAACAATTTAATAATGATATTGATGTTCACGCGGTAACAGCTTCACTTATATATGACCGCAATATAGAAGATATTACAAAAAATATGAGAAGGGAAGCCAAGGTTGTAAATTTTGGTGTTATGTATGGCCTTGGGCCACACGGATTGGCTAATGGTACAAGTATGAATTATTCACAAGCCAAGCACTTCATAGATAGGTTTTTTGAAGTAAGGCCAAAATTGAAAAAATTTATAGATGAAACCAGAAAAAAAGCCGAAGAAGATGGATATGTCGAAAATATTTTTGGTAGAAGAAGACCAACTCCAGATATAAAATCTTCTAATTTCGCGGTTCGTGAATCAGCCATGAGAGCAGCAGTTAATATGCCATTTCAAGGAACAGCAGCTGACATTATGAAAAAAGCTATGATTGATCTGGATAAATCCCTAATTAATACGAGCGCTAAGATGCTACTTCAGATCCATGACTCTGTTTTAGTTGAAGTCGATGAAGATGAATCTAAAAAAGTTGAGAAAATTATTAAAGACGCCATGGAAAATACAATTAAGTTATCTGTTAAACTAACCGTTGACAGTACTGTCGCTAAAAATTGGGGACTACTCTAATATTGCATAATCAGGCATAATATGTTATACTTATGCTATAAGGATATTTTATGAGATACATAATTTCTGCATTATTATTTGTCGGTTTACTAATAGGAGTATTATTCCTGATTATTCATGGATTAACTTCTAATAAGTCAAATAAACCTTATAATTTTGCCAATTTTTACAATACTCCAATGGAAGTTAGATATGTTCAGGAAGGTATTGTTAATAATGATTCACTTCATAGATCTATTGCAATTACTGTCAGTAAAAATAATATTAATACAGCAATATATGAAGGTTATCAGGGGAAAATATTAAATACATCAAATATTCCTAATAATCCTAATGCTTATCATATTTTCCTAATAAGTTTATATAACCAAGGTTTTAATATCTCTCAATCGTCTTCTCTAACTACTCCAAAAGGACTATGTCCATTAGGTCACCGATACCAGTACCAGATTATTAATGGACCAAGCACTGTCAATCAAAGCCTTTGGTCAACTAGTTGTTCTCAAAAGAATATAGGCGGTAAGCTTAATAATATTCAAACTCTCTTTCGCATTCAAAATCCAGACTATAATGTTATTACATATAACGTAAATCTAAATCAACAGTCTAACTAATTTTAAATAGTATTTTTTTATCAATTTTTAATTGACTAACAAGTTCAATTGAATCTAATCTTAAGCTGTTAATTAAGCCGGCACTACTAGAACTTATAATTATTAAATCCTTATTGAGCTTTATCTGAACCTCTTCCTTATATTTTTCCTGTATGAACATTTTTAATTCACGTATGATGTCTGGTTCGATAAATTTTGTTCGATTTAATATTTTTGAAATATCATCCATAGTTTTATTATAACTGATACAATAATTAAACTATGCCTGAGTTACCAGAAGTTGAGACTATCAAGAATGGTCTAAATCGTCTAATTAAAGATTTACAAGTTAAATCTGTTTCTTATGATTGGCCAAAAGGTTTTCCTAACTCGAACGCTGATGTTGATAATTTTCTAATTGGATCGATAATATTTAGGGTTAAACGAAAAGGTAAATCTTTAATATTTTTTCTTT
>CAITDW010000008.1 GCA_903891235.1 uncultured Candidatus Saccharibacteria bacterium | reverse complement strand
TACGCTTATCCCGAACTGAGGTAAAGTATAATTACTATTCAGATCAAGAGAGATTTTCAGAAATAAAATTACTAATTTTAGATGAAGTTGACCATCTAAAATATACTTCCCTTGAACAATTACGTAATATTTATGATCAGCATAAGTTTGGTGTGGTGCTAATAGGTATGCCTGGTATTGAGAGAAGGATCTCACGGTATCCTCAATTATATTCTCGAGTTGGGTTCCTACATGAATTTAAAATTCTTTCTAAAGATGAGATGACATTTATTATAGAACATCATTTGAATCAACTGGGAACCGAAATAAAGATAGACAACTTTAGTGATTATGAGACATTAAACACTATAGTTAGAATTTCAAAAGGTAATTTACGGGTACTAACTAGGCTATTTCAACAATTAGAACGACTTATAAAAATAAATAATATTACCTCCATCGATACAGATTTAGTAAATGCTGCAAGAGAAGCATTGGTGACTGGAAGTTAATGCGACATTTATTTAGCACAATTTCACGACATTTAATTCGCAAGTTCACAACTCCTGTTTATCTGTTGAGGTGCGAATATAAGCTATAATTTTAGTCATTTTAAAGCCTGTTAAGTTTTAACTCTAGTTTTGTAGGAAAATTATACATAGTATATATACTATGTAACATATAAGATACCTACAAAATAGCAATATCTTAACGGCCGTTTTATACTATACAAAAAGTTACAATTTCATGGTTACCTAAATTTATAACTGAATATCTGCGGTATAAACACTTTCTAAGTAGGTCATCAATTAGTTTATCAGGTAATTTTCTCCCTAATCTATTAATATCTCTTTCGGTTCATTGTTAGTTTGTCCAATTATTTTATGAAACTTAATTGTAAGCAAGCCGTTGTTTAATTGAGCAGTAATATTATTCTGGTCTATATTAGCAGGAACATCCAGCCTGTATTGACAGGTTTCCTGAGGTTGTGTGTTTATATCTTTATTATTTGCATTCTCATTATTATCCTGACTAACATGCTTAGCATTTATTTCAAGACGATGACCAGATAGTTTAATTGCAATTTCTTCTTTAGAAAATCCAGGTACGGCTATGGTTACCGTATACCCTTGCTCATTGCTTACTATATTATAACCTCTATTGACACCTGCATTCAGACCATTTTTAAAGAAGTTACTATGCAATTCCGATACCTGATTATCTATATTAGAAAAAATTTTATTAAATGAGAGCCAGCTATCATTTAATATTGAATTCAAGTTGTTATTACAATTAATCATTTCTCTGTTGTTATTTATAGCGGACTGAATCTCATTAATCTGTCTTGCATGATCCTGTATTATATCTTTTTGCTTATTATTCTGTAATAATAGGTATGTAGTGCTGCCAGCCAGAGCTATCATTGCCACTGTAATTGCTATACATTTGTAATATTTACTACAAACACGAGAGTTATTTATTTGATTGTTTTCCATGGT
This sequence comes from uncultured Candidatus Saccharibacteria bacterium, assembly GCA_903891235.1. Classification (GTDB taxonomy): domain Bacteria; phylum Patescibacteriota; class Saccharimonadia; order Saccharimonadales; family UBA4665; genus CAIYEO01. The sequence continues at coordinate 7,936 of CAITDW010000008.1, read as the reverse complement.
CATACCTTCCTTAATCATTAGTCGTCACTTTTTCTTACGCCGATAAAATGCAGCAGCATGGTAAAGAGATTGATAAAATCCAAGTATAAAGTTAGCGCTCCGTATACCGCTATATTACTTGCTCTTGCCGTAGTACCGTTCATGCTATAGTAAATTGATTTAAGCTTCTGTGTGTCATAAGCGGTAAGGGCGGTAAATATACCTACTCCTATAAACGAGACGACAAAATCAAGGGCAGCAGAACGCAAAAATAAATTAATGAGACTAGCCATAATTAAACCTATTAATCCCATATAAACGAACGAACCTACCGCGGTTAAATCTTTTTTGGTACTATAGCCGTATAAACTCATTGCCCCAAATGTAGATGCGGTAATGAAAAATGTTTTAACAATACTTGCGCTAGTATAAACAAGAAATATCGAACCGAGTGATAGACCGTTAAGAGCCGCAAATATGCCAAGGTGTAACATTGCCTGCTGTTTATCCATACTCATTAAATTACGACTAAAGAAAAAGATATAAATTAGCGGCGCAAACATGACGGCGTATGCAAGCGGAGTAGAAAATAACATCATTGCTATTTGAGTGTTACTACCGATTATATAGGCTACCAATCCTGATATACCAAGAGCCATTGACATGTTTTTATAAATAGAGAGCATGTAAATTCTCAAGCCTTCGTCAAGGTAGCCAGAGGATTCTTTTGTAAAGCTGTAATTGTTGTATTTCATAATATTTGTAATAAAAATGTTAGTAATTAAATAAGTTTTTGAATTTCATCAACGGAGAGTCCAGTTACTTGAGCAATATCATTAACTGAATTTCCTTTATTTAGCATCATTTGTATTAATTCAGCCTTACCTTCAGCCTTACCGATTTCAATACCCTTTTCCTCCGCCGACACTATATAATCTCTTTCTTTTAGCGATTCATTGCGGTAAGCGGTGTATTCTTTTCTTTCGGCAGGAGTCATTTTTAAGACGCTTAGTCTATCGGCTACTTTCTTCATGTAGGGAGACTTAAACTCTTTCTTTACTTCAGAATGTTTCATCATGTAGAGCCATTCATCTAGTTCATCTTTGATGACATCATTAAATAAGGGAACGGATACTACAAAATATTCAGGGAAAATGTTATGAGAGTCAAAAAACTTCATGCCAATATCTGCGATATGTAAGTTTTGAGGATGCTCTCTATCTATTTCATGAAAAACTGTTTTAGCGTAATGAAGAGGAGCTTTGATATTACCGAACGGAAAGTATAGTAAGTTAATATGTATGATCTTCTTGATAGTAGAATAATCATCATTACTAGATATAGAATCTACTATTAGCCTTGAGCTATTAAAACAAGCTTTGTGTAGAAATAGACTTGTGTAAGAACGGTCTATTTCTACTATATATTTTGCACCTGTTTCGTCTTCTACTATGAGATCTGCTATACTTGATTTTAATTCTTTAGATTCTTTATTACTTGCAGATTCAAGTAATGCTTTAATCTTTATAGGCTTATAGCCGCAAGAGCTTATTAAAGCAGAGATAAATCCCTCGACTATGTCATAATCTCCTTTGTTTTTGAGAAGGTACTTGATGGCATAATCGAAGGAAATTAAATCGCTCATGAGGTTTATCCTATTTTATCTTAGTATATTGTATGTTGGGTTACTTATGCTTAATAGCTATTATAGCATAAAAACATTAAAGTTACAAAATCTCTGAGAAAGGCATAAATATTTTATGAGTTAGGTAGCCTCGTGTTATGCCTAAATATTTAATGCACCACGATATAGGTCAATTAGACTATCCTCTTCGGCTAAAGCATCTTTGTCTTTCTTTCTAAGTTTTAGCACATGTTTAATTATTTTAACGTCAAAACCCATTGATTTAGCCTCATTAAAGGCGTCTTTTAAAAGCTCGGCAGATTCCGCTCTCTCTTCTTCTATGGTCTCTATTTTATCTATTACTTGTTTTAGTTTTTCAGCTTCTATTACTTCGCTTATCATAGGTAATTATTTATTTTAAGTTGTGATTTAGATTATTTGTTGTTTTAAACATTTTTAAAACAACAAATATAATAACAGAAGCTACAAATCCATACAGCATTTTATACGATAATTCTCTGCTAAAAATATCTAGGACTTTTGAGTAAGAAAATTGCTTATTGAGAGTAAAAAATAAGCCTATGATAAACCCGTCTATTATAGAAGCTACGACTAGCGACAGAGCGTTGGATAATACAATATTAAATTTACTGGTTAGTTTTTGAAAAACAGAAGCTGACCAGTACATGGATATCATTAATGACAAGAATGAAGCAAATACTAAACCGTTTACTATTTTGCCGTCAATATAGTAAGGTAGTTGCAGGAGCAGAGCAAAGCTTATTATAATAGCAAAAGCTAATCCCTTTAAACTTTGTGATTTACCGCAAGTAAATGTTACTGCGTTAGTCGTGATAGCAATAAGAGTAAATATCAGAGCGCATTGGTATATTGCCGTGCAAAAATTTAGTAAATAGGTAAGGGTGCATAGCAACAAAGTGCTACAAATATATAACTTATTACCGACTATTTTGTTTATCATATTACCTCTTGTATTCTTATTAGATTTACTATAGCACACATTTTAATAAAAGTAATCAGCGTTAGCGCATATACAGTTATAGGCTATACAAGCTTTGCTATATATCCAGAAATCAGGTTCATTATCAAGCCACTAACCATTCCCGTAATTTTGAATATCGATGCGAACTAGTAGTATCTTTTACGGCCATTGCCAACGCTTTCTTTTGACCGATAATTACAACCAGTTTCTTACCTCTTGTGATAGCGGTATAGATAAGATTACGCCTTAGCATCATGTAGCTTTGCATGGTAATCGGAATAATAACCGCAGGATATTCTGAACCTTGAGACTTATGAATGGTGGTTGCGTAGGCTAGGGTGATTTGATCAAGATCGGTGTAATCATAATTTACGTCTCGATTATAAAAGTTGATTATTATTTCTTGATCTTGTTCGTTAATAGCCTTGATAATACCGATATCTCCATTATAAACCTCTTTGTCGTAATTATTTTCCGTTTGCATGATTTTGTCACCGATTGCGAATATCTGGCCAAATTTAACTATGCCTTCGGTATGATTAGGGTTTAAAACTTTTTGTAGTTCAATATTAAGAGATCTAGCTCCTGCTCCGCCTCTTTGCATAGGACATAATAATTGAATATCCTGTACGGGGTTTAGATTAAACTTTTTTGGAATCCTTTCCTTTACCATGGTAATTATTTTATTGATGATATCATCACCGTGCTCTGCTTCTACAAAGTAAAAGTCGGATTCTTCTCTGGTAATTTGCATATTCGGTAATATTCCATGATTTATGCGGTGAGCATTAGTAATAATATTGCTTGTTGCCGCTTGTCTGAATATCTCAGTTAATTGAACCGTTGAAATAACTTTAGAACTAATAATGTCTTTTAAAACCTGCCCCGCACCGACTGAAGGTAATTGATCTACGTCACCTACTAACAGTAATGCTGAATGAAGAGGGAGGGCTTTTAACAAAGAATAGAATAAAGGTACATCTACCATTGAGGTTTCGTCTATTACTAGATAATCACATGAGAGAGGAGATTCTTCGTTGCGCTTAAAACCGCCGTAAGCTGGATCGATTTCAAGCAGCCTATGTATGGTTGTGGCTTCTAGCCCAGTACTCTCGCTGAGACGTTTAGCCGCTCTACCTGTCGGGGCGCATAATTTAATATTTAACTTTTTTGCCGCCAGTGTTTTGAGTAGGCTATTTACCAAAGTAGTCTTTCCCGTACCCGGACCGCCAGTAATTACCATTAACCTATTATCTAATGCTTTATCTATTGCTAGTTTCTGACTCTCTGCAAGAGTAATATTAAGCTCCTCTTCTACCGAAGGTATAATTGTAGTTGTATCGGTTTTGCCCCACGACACGGGAGATTTGGCTAAATTAAGTAATATTTTGGCTATATTTTTTTCATATACATAATAACTGGTTAGAAAGACGGTATCGATATTATTTAGAGTGTCTAGAACTAATGATTTGAGCTTGAGTTCTTCTGCTATGGCTAGTTCAATTAAATCTTTCTCGATCTCGAGTAATTTTGCACTATTTTGCACGAGTATTTCCTTAGGTAAGCCGCAATGCCCATCAGAAGTCGCCTCAAGCAAAACATGGGCTACGCCTGCTCTTGCCCTTACTAAAGAGTCTTTTGCTATGCCTAAATTACCAGCAATCATATCAGCCGAAACAAAACCTATTCCTCTTATATCTTTGGCCAGTTGATATGGATTTTGCGAGACTACTTCAATTGCTTTCTCACCATATGTCTTATAGATTCTAGTAGCTCTAGTAGTTCCTACCCCATGAGACTGAAGAAAAACCATGATTTCACGGATAATCTTCTGATCTTGCCAATTGCTGCAAATACTTTGCGCTCTGATTTTACCTATACCTTCTACGGTTGATAAAAGATCGGGTTTGTTTTCAATAACCTCAAATACTTTATCGCCGAATGCCGATACTAACCTTTTGGCAAAATGAGCTCCTATTCCTTTAATTAAACCAGAACCAAGATATCTCTCGATTCCTTCTAAGGTTTCTGGAGGTAGAGACTTTAGAAAATCAGCTTTGAATTGCTTGCCGTGATTGCGATCATTATGCCAGATACCGCTACATTTAATATATTCTCCAGCGGAAATAGAGGGAACATTACCAGTCACGGTTACTAAGTCTTTATGACCTTTAACCTTGACGCGGATTACACAAAAACCGTTATCTGCATTATGATAGGTAACTCTCTCGATAGTACCTGATAAATACTCCTTATCGTTTTGATGTTTCATTAATATTTTATAACTCGGTGATTATATCGTATTGACCTATTACTGCCACTTGTAACATCAAGATCATTACTCTATCCCGCTATGTTTAAGCAAAGCATCTATTTTTGGTTCTCTCCCTCGGAATTCTACAAACAAATCGATAGGTTTGCGAGACCCGCCTTGTTCTAATATACTTTTTAGGAATAATTGTCCCGTTTCTTTATGCCACATTCCGTCTTCTTCAAACTTGCTAAACGCATCGCTAGATAGCACCTCAGCCCATTTATAGCTATAATAACCGCTAGCGTAACCACCCGCAAAAATATGTGAGAAACTATTTTGGAAACGATTGTAGCTAGGAGATGATAACACGGACACTTCGCTCCTAACGTCATCTAGCACTTGTCCGACTGTTTTTTCTGAATCCTTACTTTCGCGCATGTGAATTCTAAAATCAAATAAAGCAAACTCTAGTTGTCTTAGCATTGTTATTGCGGAATTATAATTTTTAACCGCAATTAATTTATCGAACTCAGCTTTAGGCAGAGCTTTACCAGTTTCAATATGCTCTGACATAGATTCAACAACTTCCCGCACATAAGTCCAATTTTCCATAAATTGACTTGGTAATTCTACAGCGTCCCATGGCACATTTGTTCCTGCTACACTAGGGTAATCAACCATTGTAAGCGTATGGTGTAGCATGTGTCCAAATTCATGGAACAAAGTTTTAATTTCGTTATGAGAAAGTAGAGCCGACTTACCGTCATTTGACGGAGGGAAATTTGTTACCAAGAAAGCAATGGGTATTTGCATTACACCGCTATGCTTCATTCTTGAGGTAAGACCAGACTGCCAAGCACCGCTCTGCTTGAAATCTCTAGTAAACAAATCAACGTAAAACTTGCCTCTTAAATTTTGGTTATTGTCATAAATTTCAAATAGCCTGACATGTTCATTCCATTTGCTAAAATCTTTTACTTCCTTGATGTTAATCTCATATAAGCGATGCGCCAAATCAAATAAACCTTTAAAGACCTTGTCTTCTGGAAAGTATGGTCTTAAATCTTCTTCAGAAAAGTTGAAATGTATTTTTTTATAATAAGTTGAGTAATAGCTATAATCCCAAGGTGAAAAATTAGTAATGCCGTCATGCTCTTGTGCAAACATCTTAAGACTTGCGATCTCTCTAATACCTTGGGGTTTTGAGCGATCAGCAAGATCTGTCAAAAAATCCATTACTTCTTTAGTTGTATCAGCCATCTTAGGGGAGAGGGAATATTCAGCATAATTTTTATAGCCAATTAACTGAGCTTTCTCTTGCCGTAATGTTAGAATTTTATCTATTAAACCACTGTTATCAAATTGCTTTGCTTCTGCTTCCTGTGAAGCACGAGTACTATATGCGCGGTAAAATATCTCTCTTAAATCACGATCTTTAGCGTAAGACATAACCGCTTCATAGCATGGATAATCTAAAGTTAGAATCCACCCATCTTTGCCATCTGTTTTGGCTTTAGCAATAGCTGCATCAATAATATGTTTCGGTAATCCATCAAGCAGAGCTTCTTTTTCAGTGGCAATATGATACGACCAACTTTGCGTAGCATCTATTACGTTTTTAGAGAAATTATTACTAAGCTCACTTAAGGCATTGTTTATTTCTTTAAGGCGAACCTTCTTCTCTGTATTTAAATCTATACCAGCATCTTTGAAGTTTTTGATAGCGTTATCTATGGTAGTTTTTTGTGCATCACTGTAAGAGTTAAATTCTACACTCTTTCTAAGGTTTTGATACAAGGTATATAATTCTTTGTTTTGGCTTAAGTCGGTATAAAAATTAGAGAGTTTTGGCAAGATTGTTTCATAAGCCTTTCGTATCTCGTCTATATTGTTGACAGCATTAAGATGTCCGATAACGTTTCTGGCAAAACTTAATCTTGCTCCTTCTTCATCTAACTTTTGTATAGTATTAGTCCACACAGGTTTTGTTACCTTATTGACGTTGTTTAACGTGTTGTTAAAAGATTTTATTAATGCATCGATAGCGGGGTCAAAATGCTCTGGCTTGATTGCGTTAAAATCAGGTAGTTCACCGTGGGTTAATAAAGGGTTCATATTATGCTCTTTAGGTTTTGCAAATGCGGTTAGGTTTAAAGTAAAAAAGAAAATAAGGAGAGTATTCAATATTTTCAGAAGCTGTATCCGATGGTTCATATTATCATTATGAAAAGCCGATTGAAAATATTAGAAGTAATTTGATATAAAATTTCATGTTCATTAACTATTATGCTACTTGGTTGCACTTAAAAACTAGTGTCTAGAGTGCATGGAACTCCGCTGCCGATTAATTCAAAGTAATATAATTGTTTTGTATAATAAGATTATCCATTAAGCTTAAAGGGCTCGTATACTGTGCGTTTTTCATTGGAATATTTAGCCATTTTTCACTTATAACATCACAAAGATTTTGATTAAGATCAAAACCCATAGAAACTTTATGTAATATTCTCCATTTAAATTGAGTAGAATATGGTACCATGCTTTTATTAGTATTTTTCATAAAGTATGGCTTATCTTCGTTAAAAGAATGATAAACTTTTTCGGCAAGTCTTGTATTTCCGTATTTAAAGAAAAAATCTTGCAGTAATATTGCAAGACATTGAAATATTCCCTTTATTCCACCTATTTCAAAACTAGGCATGGCAAATGCTACCTTTGTCTCTAGGTGCATGAACAAATATACCTTTCTTCTGTGTACAAGCAATATATCAAAATACCAATCATCAAAAAACTCACAACTTCTACTAATATCGTGCAAGAGAGGTGTTTTTAGTTCTTTTATTGTTTTTAACGTCAATCTTATTTGAGGCATGTATTATACTTTTATTTTTAAATAATGTACCACATTCTCCAATCAATCTTAGGAGCTTCTTCAACCTTTTTCTGTTATGGTCTATCGATTCATTAAAAAAACTTCAGACCATAGAAGGCTTATATCTCAAAGAGTCGGTGGATGTTTAAGTTCTAAAGCGTCCACAAAATTTCTAAGCTCTTGTCTTGCGGCAACATGAGAAAC
>CAITDW010000007.1 GCA_903891235.1 uncultured Candidatus Saccharibacteria bacterium | reverse complement strand
CAAAGTCATATATTCTCAACAGTTTTAACCAAACCATAAACAGGAGAATCATATGCATGATAGCCAAAATTCCATCTCAAGTAAAGCTTCTTTCACAAGCACAGTGCTAGCTCAAGCGATACTTTTAGATATTCCTATACCTTCTAATGAGATTACAATCCTTGACATACAGAACATATCTAACAATATCATCTGTAAAATAGACTTATTTAAGCAAGGTCAGCAAATAGAATTTACGGTGGGTGTTTCTAAGGACACAGGCGAGGTATAGAGATTATGAAAAACTATTTTATCCCAAGGTCGAAAATACTTGACCTATATACCGGCTCACTCAAAGAGATCTCAACACATAGCTTGTCAGAATGGTTGAAATGCCTAACCAACAATCAGTTTATAGTAATTGAACGAGAGTTTGTTATTGATGTTTTGAAATTTATAGAAAAGTGGGATGCTGAATTAATTAAATCCCACTCGTGAATATTGCGTACAAAATACTTACACTAGTTTAGCAAGCATTTTACTTACTATACTTTCGTAAATATTCTTTTGAGAATTATATACTTTTTTCTCAAGAGCCTTGAGATCTGCAACTGATTTTTCTTTAGTTACCTCATCTTCTGCATAAGTATCGAATCGATAACTGGTGAAAGGTTTGTAGGTAGGTAAAATCCCAGGAGTGTCTCTTTCAGATACTGCCTTTTCTTGAGGAGTAGTAAATCCTGCGTTATTAATTTTAGCTTCAAGCTTAACTAATTGTTTTTCTGTGTGATCTACCTTGGTGTCGTTAATATTAAGAAGTTTAGTTTTAGGAATATTACTTTTGTCATTTAATACATTACTCACTAATGTTATTTGATTAGACCTTTCAGAATAAAAAAACTGATTTTGGATCATATTCAAAGCTTCAGCTTTACTAACACTATTTTTGTCTATTATATGTGAAGCTATAATAGAAGCCACTAATTCAGATTTAGATGTGATATCTAATTTATAGTAATTCTGAAAATCTACTACTGCCATGTACGTTTTAGATGCTAATCGTAATTGTTCATCTAAAGGTCTATAATCTTTGTCTACCGTGGCTTTGTTATTAGAACTATATTTTATAATAATCTTATCATATTATTTTTTAGCTTTGTCGTACTCCCCAGATATTAAAAAACCGTCGGCTTTTATAGTGCGGTCTACTCTTTCCTGTAAACTTTTATTCTTTATCTGGTTCTCTGTTGGAACGTCAGTTAAAGACAATCCCACGCTGCTGTTTGAGATAACGCTACTAGTATCTGAAACCGTATTGTTAACCTTAGATTCTATTTTAGCTAATTGTTTTTCGGTATAATCCACTTTCATAGCTAACTTATCGACTTTAGCATCAACGAGAGTTGTTTGTTTCTTAACAACAGCTTCTTGCTTGGACAAATAGGTTAACTTTCTATCTAAATCATTTAGTTCTACAGATCTCTTCTGAAGTCTTAGCTCAGCACTAACTGTTTTTCGACCTTGACCTCGATCCAATAAAGCTTGTAACTTATCGTTTGTATTTTGTAATATTTCTTTAGATTCTGTAAGT
>CAITDW010000006.1 GCA_903891235.1 uncultured Candidatus Saccharibacteria bacterium | reverse complement strand
CGATCTTCATTTGATGGCTTCATCTATGAAGATAAACTAGTAAGCTTTGCCAGTTTAGCAATTAACGGTATATATTCACATGCCAAAGCCAGCCAAACAACAGTAGAGATTAGTGATGGTGAAATTAATAGAAGCCTAATTATTTTTCAGTTAGATGATGAAGTCTTTAATGCACTACACGCTATTAAGCCGACTAACGATTTTTTAATTACTAGTTTAGAAAAATATATTGGGGCTGAAGGATTGTATAAACTAATTCCTGCTATCAATGAAGCTGGAGGAAATAAAGAACAGATACTAAGTGCGATAACAAGAGTAACTAATGATTTTGTACTTCCAAGAAACCGAGAAGAATTTAGTACTGTGCTTGAACAGCTTAGCAATCGAATCGTTCCTTATCTCGAAATGGTAGAAATCTCTAAAGTTTCTCCAGTCTAAAAGCCATCACTTGAAGAGATAGAGGACATACATTCTATTGTTAGAGATATATCCTTAGATATTTAATTTGGATAAAGACATACCTTTATGTCTCTGATAATTTCCCAAGTAAATTAAATATAGATATAATAGATTCGAATGTTTTTTGAAATATAAATTTTTATAAAAATTGGCGGTCAATCAAAGATCAACTGTATTTAGAGTACCTTTTATATTTAGAGACTCCATTGTCCCATTTCGAATACCAGCCTTTATCCCATAATGTATTTAACTGTTCGAAGTATGCTTGATATAAGTATTTAATTCTGTCCATACTGAAGTTATCTATTGCATATTTTCTGATAGTTTTAGGGTCAAGTTTATCTAAATTCTTTGTAGCCCAAATTGCCTCACCTAGCGTTCTTGATCTGTATCCAGCTATGCCATGTGGAATATTTTCTGGGAATGCTCCCCAGTCCGTAGTGATTACAGGAGTTCCACAAAATAATGGCTCAATTGAAGTGCCTCCAAACGGCTCGAGATAAGTTGAAAATACGAATACTGCTTTCGCTCGACTCATTAGTTCACCTCTCATTTTAATATCTGCATGCCCCATATGAATTATGTGGTCGCCTTCTACAGTTACCTCTTTAGCTATAATCTTATTGCCCTCTTTTTTATCTACCCCCTGACCAACCATTACTAGCTTTGCTCCAATTTGTCTTGTTACTTCCGCTGCAATAGCTGGACCTTTTCGCTCAATCATGCGACCTATGAATAAATAGAAATCTTCCTTCTTGTCTTTATATGGAAAATCTTGTGGATCAAAATAATTTGGTATTACTGTATCGAATGAGTATCCATTATCATCATGCAATGTTCCACTGACATAATGCATGTGTGCGTAGCTTTCATAAATTTTATACTTAGAGAATACACCCGTATAACCTATGCCAAATTCAACATTCATGAATTCTGGTAATCCATCGGCAATTTGTTTTTGACAAAGCCCAGCAATCAAGCAGATAAAATCTTTTTTCTTAGCGCGTTTTCTGATTTCCTTAATTGCTCGTCTATTCATGGTTTGCCAATATTCTTTATTGGGATCGTAATCTACTTTAAAAAATTGGCTTTTATTTTGATTCTCTCCAAACCATTTAGATTGTTCTTTTTTACTGACTACTTGAATATGTTCATCGCAAGGAGCTTCATTATCTTCAGAAGAATATAAATAGACCTCATGACCTAAGGACTTCATCATCTTGCAAAATTTAATGACCTTCATTGTGTACGCGCATGCATTATATTCAGATGTTGTCTGAGTATGAGGTAGCGATACAACATGGAATCTAAACTTTTGCATAGTTGCTCCTTTTTGCCTGTGTATGTAGTTTATTTACCGTAATCAGTGTCTTTAGCTTTATTCGTGTTGTTGGGATTATTTCCAATCGCAATTAGATTCTTAAAAAAACTGCTAACTCCAATTACCCCTAGAATACCAACCCCTAAATGTAGTAGAAATTGACGTCTATTCATTTCTTTTGTGTTTAGTTCTTTAACAAGATGATTCATAACAATAAAAGAATTATTTATTCACCTTCCTTTTTTGTGCCGTATGAGGTAGATCCATAACCTTCGCTTCTCACTGGAAAACCGCTAAAATTAATTAAATTTTTAGTAATGTCGGTAATTCCAGTAGCAGCAAAAGCACCTGCACCAACTGCAAATAAAAAATGTTTTCTATTCATTTTTTTGTTCATCATCTTTTCGACAGGTTTAACTATCTTATTGTCATCCATATTAACAATAATAGCATAATCGACTTATGCGCCGGTTATTCCTCTTCTTTTGTATTGGTCTGAGATTCATGAAGACTTCCTGT
>CAITDW010000005.1 GCA_903891235.1 uncultured Candidatus Saccharibacteria bacterium | reverse complement strand
TATAGCTAATTCAGTCTACCTACAAAGAACTGGTGGAGACTATACGAATGGCAACGGAACCATCGCTCCATCTCCTGCAGAAGTCTTCAATTATGGCCCAGAGGATTGGCTAGCTCCAATTACTTCAAATGCGGGACAGGTCAATGCTTATATCAAATTACCCCCAACTCTTTAAATTAGTTACATTTTTAAAATTACTTATGCTAAAATTAAATTGATCAAGTGAGTAATAATTTAAGGTATATAAATGTCAGAAACTGTCATGCATAGTAAAAAGAGTAGATTAGGCCTATATTTTATCATAATTTTATTAATCTTGTTGGGCTTAGGATTTTCAAGCTATTATTTATATAACCATAAAATTAATCCAGTAATATTTAGTATTAATAACAAGACTTATAGAAAAAATGATATTCGTAAATATACCATTTTTCCAAACCAGACATTGCATCAGACTACAGATGATACATATAAACAAATCTTCAACGAATTAAAAACAATAGAAGCTGGTAAATTAGCAGGTCTTGATTTTTCAGCAAATGGACTAAATCTTCAAAAAAAATCTTTAAATATATTGTATGCAAATAATACTAATGCAGCAGGGCTTAATGACTGGATTGATCTGAATAGTCAATACAAAGAAGTAATTGCACTAACTGATACTAAATTATCTTCACAAATAGATGGATATTCTTTTGTGTTCTGGTATGGTAGTCATTTAGAAGAAGGTTTAGGTGGAGATAAATCTGGCATAAATCCAACCTTAGCGGCTGCTGATAAAACATATTGCTTAGACAGGGCAAACTATTATTACAATGCGATAAAAGCCGGTACTATATCTCTTGATGTAGCTCTTAGCGAAATACAGGCCGATCCAAAACTTGGATTTGGTAATCCAAGTGTTCATTTCACTAATAATCCTAAAATCCCTATATTACAATCACAGGTAGCCTATTCTGCAATAGCAAAAACTATAGCTAACCAGGACATTAAAGGGTTAAGTCCACTTATAAAAGGTTACACAAATACTACATTCAAGCCTAGCCCAAATTCATTACAAAATACCTACGTATATTTTATTTATTTAAAGGCTTATAATGATTCTATTTCTAAATATTCTAAGCAGTTGTTTCAACTTAAAGCTAATTATGTAGGTATTAAGTAATGACATTGAGACTAAAAACATTAAAACTAAATAAGCTTATTGCACTTTTCGCTTTAGTACTAGGAACTTTTGTACTAGTAACAATAATTCATAATCCCAAGGTTAATGCATATGCACTCAATAATGGTCTTCCTGGTGATACTAATACTTGCGGTGGTATAGCTTCTGGTTCTGGTAATGATTTAGCTGGAGTTGTCATTAATCTACAATATCAGGATGCTAGTGGTGGTGTTCATCAAATCTATAATAGAGCAGGCCTTAGAGTTAGTGTTAGTGATATAACTGGATCGCCTGGTATAGCCCAAATGCCAGATGGTTGGAATACGACAGGCAACCATTATTATAGTGCTAGTTTTAGTGTTGATGGTTTTGGCTGTGATTATTGGAATTCTCAAACTGTTCTTGGTCACGGCTATACTTCTTGTAATGATGGATTTTATGGATGGTGTAAAAATACTAACTCATGGGCTCTGATTTGTGGTGAACTTACCTTTGGTAAAAAGCAATCATTCAATATTCAACCAACTGGAACACCAGTCGAGGGAGTAGCTGGAGGCTATTGGGATACCACTAATATAAGTCCGTCCAATGGAACAACTGCTCATATTGTCCTTACTTACCATAATCCAATACCACCCCCTATCATAATCCATGATGATAACGCACCAACCATATCAGGATCAGCAAGCTGTACTAACAAGGATATTGAGAGTATTTATGGATATGATGCAGATTTAGCAGCTTCTTTTTCGGGTGGAGCCTTGCCAGTCAGTTTGTATATTAATGGAGTGATTCAAACAAGTAGTTTGGGCTATAATTCTAAGTTTAGTATGGCATCCTTGGATCAAACTCAAACATATGCGATCAAATTAGTTGCACACGATTACCAGTCTGATGGTAGTTTAGGTTGGAGATCCGACGCTGTTCAAAATATTACCTATGGACCTTGTGCCGAAAAAGTCTCTGGTCATGTAGGCTACTATGTAAATGACGGGACTTCATATTCTGCAACTAAATATTATAATTTATCTGGATATAAAATAGACTTAAACGGAACTTGCACACTCACCAATGCTAGTGGATATTATTCGTCTGCTAGTCCGATTGCAAAAAATGCATATTTTTATGTCAGACTATATAGCAATAATAGTCCAGGTCATTTTTGTGATAATAATGTTGATCAAAACTTTGTGGGACCATACACGGATTATAAATATCCCGGAGATGGAGCAGATCCTACTACCGATGTCCATTATACTTGCACTTCCGGCAATGCTTATGAATGGCAGCAATCACTTGGTGCTACCTTCACAGGAGCAGGAGGTTGTCCCGTTGGTACTCCAACAATTTCTAGTAATGCCTATAATTTCGTCTATTCATATACTCCACCTATCGTAAAACACCCATGGAATAACCCTGTTTCTGGAATCTGTTCGACACAAAGCTTTAATATTGGGAGTAATTTTGACTATAGTATAGATATCAATTATGCAGGCAAGCTTCAGAGTCCAACGATTACAGTTTCTTCCGATCCAGCTAATATAAATCCAAATATTGGCGCCCAGACTAATGATAATGTATCACACATATATCTACACATAACCGGATCTTCACCCATAGATGCTGGAGCCTATACCTTCCAAGTTAAGGTATCGGGTGGCGCAGGCTTAGATGCACTTTCATCTCCAGTATATTGTAATTTTAATCTGAATTCTTTTCAAAAACCATACTTCCAGGTTAGTGGCGGAGATATTGTAAGTGGAAGTAAATGGGCTAATGCAACTGGTGAAAACTGCACAGATAATAACCCTGATGCCAATGGAGACAGCATACTAGGCTATGCAACTTCTCCGCAGAATATAAACTATTCGACCGGAACTATCTTACAAACTGGAGTAAGTCTAACCGCTCAAGGCGGCGCCCAATTTAATAGTTTTATGATAGGAGGTAACATTAAGTACTTCAGTGCTACGAATATTTTAATAGGTAGTGCTAATGTAGTTGGCTTTATTGACAGCCAGCATCTGGCTGTAAATAAATATGGTATTTATGCTAGTGGTACAAAATATAGTATCTCCTATAATAATTTTAATGGTTCAGCCTCATCATTAGCGGCAGTCGCTCTTGGTCAAATTAGTGGCTTTCAGAGTAATAGATATGGGTCTAACTATGGCAACAGTGCACAAAGTGACTCTGCTTCTTTCGGTAATAATGAACTAAGCTTCCTTGGTAATATGCTTGGCTCAATACCGTGCTCGAGCGTTGATTTAATAACACCAACAATTAATAATGGCAAACTAAATCAAACACCAGGATCCGACTATACAATTTCTAGTAGCCTCAAAGGTACATATTTTGCTAATTCTACAGCTACTACTCCATTCTCCCTCGGTGCCAACACAATAACTAACGGCCAACAAATTACACTTTATGTTAACGGCAATCTATCAATAACAGGCAATATAACTTATAACACTAAAGACTGGAAATCAATCTCCGATATACCAAACCTAAAACTCATAGTAAGTGGCAATATATATAAGCCCTGACGTAACTCAACTAGATGGTACCTATATTGCTAAAGGATCTATCTATGACTGTAGTTATGTCGAACAAGATTTTGCTACTACAGCTTACACAAGTATCGCAAATTCCGGTAGCTATCCTAACTCAGGCACTGGTGCACAAGCTTGTTACAATAACCACTTAATAGTCAATGGTTCATTTATAGCTAATTCAGTCTACCTACAAAGAACTGGTGGAGACTATACGAATGGCAACGGAACCATCGCTCCATCTCCTGCAGAAGTCTTCAATTATGGCCCAGAGGATTGGCTAGCTCCAAGCCAGGCTAATACTGGACAATTCGAAGCCATTAAAGATTTACCCCCTGTACTTTAAAAAAAATTATAGCATTAAAGTTTTTATGCTATAATTTTTGTATATGAGCATACTGAGTGGGATTTCAGATTTTTTCGGACTAGACATCGGCACTAGAGCCATTAGATTGGTCCAATTACAGGGCAGTTATCCAAAGACTCTATCTAAATATGCTTATATTCCAATTGATTCTAAAATAGCACTAAGTGATTCTCAAGTTGACCAACAGGCAATTGCACAGGCAGTTCTAGATTTATGTTCTCAAGCTAAATTGACGACTAGAAATGTAGTTGTTGGCATACCTTCAAATAGGCTATTCTCAACAGTTGTAGATATTGACCGAGTGTCTAATAGTGAATTATCTAGAACAATATTGTTCCAGGCAGATTCCCTAATTCCTACACCAGTAGATGAGTCTAAGATTGACTGGGCATTAATTGGTGATTCACCAAAAGACCCAGCAAAAATTGAAATACTACTTAGTAGCGTTAGTAATAAATATATCGAAAATAGATTAGATAGTTTAGAAGCTGTAGGCTTAAATGTGATTGCCTTTGAGCCTGAAAATATGGCAATGGTAAGAGCACTCATTAGTCCAAAAACATCTACACCTACAATGGTACTTGATATTGGCCATACATCTACTGATTTAGTTGTTATGATGGATGATTTGCCTAGATTAATTAGATCTATTGCAGTCGGTTCTCAGGCAATAGTAAGATCTGCTTCACAAAATCTTAATATTGATGATAATCAGGCTAAGCAATTTGTATATAAATTTGGCTTAGATCAGACTAAACTAGATGGTCAACTAAGTAAAGCAATCCAAAGCACAATTGATATTTTAAATGTAGAACTTGAAAAATCTATTAAATTCTTTGAGTCAAGGTATGTTGGAAAAAAAGTTGAGAAAATAATAGTTGCTGGAGAGGCATCTGTAATTCCCAATTTTGCATTATCTCTAGCTAATAAGTTTGGGATTAATATTGAGCTTGGTAATGCATGGCATAATGTGACTTTTCCTGCATCTAGGGAATCCGAACTACAATCCGTAGCTTCACAATTTAGTGTTGCTGTTGGTTTAGCTGGGAGGAATGAGTAAATGATTCAACTCAATCTGTTACCAGATGTAAAAATAGAATTTATTAAAGCTAAACGACTTCAAAGAATAGTTCTATTTATTACTATTATAACTAGCGCAGCTGCAATTACAGTTTTTATAATTTTGTATATTTTAGTTGATGTAACTCAAAAAAATCACTTAGCCAGCATAAGTCAGAAAATAGTTACAGAGAGTAATCAAATTAGCTCAAACAGTGATGTTAATAAAATAATTTCAATACAGGAAAGACTATTAAACACTGATGGACTACCCAGTCTTTATTCTAATCGAATTAATGCGCCTGTAATTTTCGATTATTTAAACCAGGTAATAGCCAAAGGTATAACAATCGATAACGTTACAATAAATTATCAGACTGGAGCCTTGTCTTTCGGTGGTAAGGCTGACACTCTATTGGACGGAAATATTTTCAATCAGCAACTACAAAGAGCAACTTATCATCTTAAATCTTCAACTGGTAGTGAAATAAATTTACTCCAAGGAGTAATAATGACTGGGCTGACTTCGAACGTATCAGTCGACACCACTAAAAACTCGACTTCTTCTAATAAAATAGCTTATAGCGTTACAGCCATAATATCTCCTAGTTTATTTAAGAAGGATGTAAATCCCGTTATTAATGTTCCTAACCAAAACGTAACCCCATCGACCATTGATCAACCTAAGATATTCACACAATAAAAGAGTAAAAATTATGGATAAAAATATAATCGGCAAAAGACAACAATTAAGCAGCACTAATAATTTAATTTTTATTTTGGTAGCTGTTTCAGTATTCATAGTAGTATTTGTAATTTTTGCAGCAAGAAATTTAATCAGTCAAAGTGCATACCAAAATAGAGTGATTACTGCCAAGCAAAAAGCACTAGATAATTTAGACAGTGATTTAACTGCAATCTCTAGTTTAAAAACATCTTATAGTGCCTTCGTTAATCAACCCTTAAATTTAATTGGCGGTAACCCCAGTGGAACAGGAGCAAAAGACGGTAATAACTCAAAAATATTACTAGATGCTTTACCTAGTACGGGTGATCCCAATATTTGGACTCTAAACATAGTAAATTTAAATAGTTTATTCTCGCAAGGATCAGATTTTCTTACTATTTCAGCTAGCAATGGTCCAGTTACGGCTCCTGTCGCAAGTCAAACCTCAATGCCTGCAGGTTCAAGTATGACTACAACGATTCAGCCTCATAGTCCAACTAACCAAACAATTGTAATTAATGGTAAATTTGCTACTCAAATTGCTAATGTAAACTCAATCTTTAAACTTCTAAATACATCAATTATTCCTATTCAAATTAATCAAATGACTTTCACGGCAGCTAGTGATTCAAACAGTCCTGGTAATTTTACTTTTACAGGAAATGTTTTTTATAGGCATGAATATGTATTTCAAATTGGAAGTGAGGATGTCAAATGAAAAGCAAAGATTTTTTATCAATCGGAGTGATTGGAATTATCAGTGTAATTCTATCATTAGTGATATCATCTAAGGTTTTTGTTACACCAACAGACAGGCATCAAAAAGTTGAAGTTGTACCAAATATTTCAACAAATTTTAATACTACTTATGTAAAAAATTATATAGATTCTAATTCAGTTGATCCAACGGTAACAATTTGTATTGGTACTGGTACTTGTACTAGTTCAAATCCTCAGCAATCAGGCTCATCTAATACAAGTTCTAATAAATCATCCTCTAGCAGCTCAGGCTCCAACCAAACTTCAGCTGGAATAACTCCTCAATAGGTCTAAAATGAGTGTTTTATCTGGTGAGGCTGAACAAAAGGTAGAAAATTTAATTGTTAAAAGTAATCTTATTCCAGCAGCCAAGTTTAATGATTTAAAAGCTAAGGCTAGTCAAGAGGGATCACCACTGCTCAGCTATTTAGTTAGTAAGAATCAATTAACAGAAGAGCAACTAACGGAAATAATAGCTAAGGTTAATGAAATTCCATATGTGAATTTAAGCACAGCATCAATTAGTTCACGTACTCTTGACTTGCTAAATAAGGAACTAGCTGAAAGATATATGGCAGTGCCACTAGGAGAAGTAGGTAATAGATTAGCTGTAGCGATGCTTGACGCAGATAACATTCAAGCAGTTGATTTTCTTTCAAGTAGAATTGGTCGTCCAATAAAAGTCTATCTTGCCAGTGAGCCTGGAATTAGAAATATCTTAAAACAATACGAAGCTCAAATTAATAAGTCATTAATGGGAGATTTCGAGGGAGCAGAGGAAGAATCTCAGTTTAATTCTAACTCAGAACTGAATCTAGATACCAATGATGTTAAGAATGTTTCACAGGATTCTCCAATCAGTAAGATTATTACAGCAATTTTGTTGTTCGCTGTAAGAAATAAGGCTTCTGATGTTCATATAGAACCTTTCCGTGGATTTATTAGGGTAAGGTGCCGAGTTGATGGTATTTTAAGAGAAGTCACAAAATTACCAAAAATTGCTGAACCACCGTTAGTTTCAAGAATTAAGATTTTATCTAACCTAAAAATTGATGAACACCGAATTCCTCAGGACGGTCAATTTTCTATAAATTCAGGCAGAAGAGATATTGATCTACGTGTAGCGATATCCCCAACTATATGGGGTGAACAAATTGTTATTCGTTTGCTTGATAGATCAGGAACTAGCCTAGACATTGAGGATTTAGGATATGTTGGTAGAAGCTTAAGAGCAATTCGGTCGGGTATAAAACAAACTAGTGGCATGGTGTTAACATCAGGACCTACTGGATCAGGAAAATCAACAACACTATATGCGCTAATGAATGAAATTAAGAACGATACTGTTAATATTGTAACTCTTGAAGATCCGGTTGAATACAAAATGGAAGGCGTAAATCAGATTCAAATTAATCCAGGTGTTGGATTAACTTTTGCGAGTGGTTTAAGATCAATTTTGCGTCAAGATCCAAACATTATAATGGTTGGAGAGATTAGAGATAAAGAAACGGCTGAACTTGCTATTCAGGCCGCATTGACTGGCCACTTAGTTTTTAGTACTTTGCACACAAACTCAGCCGCTGGTATTCTGCCTCGTTTACTTGATATGGGCATAGAACCTTTCCTGATAGCCAGTACTGTGAGAACAGTTATTGGGCAGAGATTAGTCCGAACTAATGATGAAAAAAGTGAAACTTATAAGGCAGACAAAATAGAAGTTGATATGATTAATCAAACTTTAGGTCATCTTTTACCCGATAAAGCTTCTGATGTAGAAAAAGTCGGTCAGGATTTAGGTTTTAGGGGCTTGCCACTAAGGGGCTCTAAAGCATATACTTTAAGACGGGGGATTAATCGAGCTGCTTCTCCTGGAGGATTCAAGGGTAGAATGGGCATTTATGAAGTATTTAGTGTTACCAGTAAGATCCAAGATTTAATCCTTAAGAGGTCAACTAGTTTAGAAATTGAAAAAGTCGCTAAATCTGAAGGTATGATTGATATGCGCGAAGATGGATTTCTAAAAGTATTAAGTGGGCTGACTACAGTTAGTGAAATAAACAGAGTTGCAGCTAGGTTCGAGGAATAAATATATGGAAAAAAATAGAATAGAATCAATATTAGAAGAAGTGGTTAGAAGAAAGGCATCTGACCTTCATATACAGGTTGGTTTGCCACCCATGCTTAGGGTTGATGGTGCTCTCATACCTATGGTTAATTCGACTGAGCTAGATGAGCCAACTATTGAAAATCTACTATATTCAATTCTTGATGAAGATCAAAAACAAATTTTAATCAGAGATAAGGAATTTGATTTTAGTTTTGCTTTTGGTGAAATGGGCAGATTCCGAGTGAATCTATTTCATGAAAGAGGTAATCTTGCTGGAGCTTTTCGGCTATTGAATAATAATATACCAACTATTGAACAATTACGATTGCCGCAAATAGTCAATAAATTTGCTGAATTCCCCAGAGGACTAGTTTTAGTAACTGGACCTACTGGATCGGGTAAATCAACTACTCTAGCTGCCATGGTTAATAAGATTAATCAAGAAAGAGCCGCACATATTATTACTGTTGAAGATCCAATTGAGTATACTCATCGTTCCAATAAATCGATCGTAGTCCAAAGGGAAGTGCATTATGATACATTTTCTTTTAGTGCAGCCTTAAGATCAGTTTTGAGAGAAGATCCTGACGTTGTATTGCTTGGTGAGATGCGTGATCTTGAAACTATCGCTAATGCTATTACTATCGCCGAAACAGGACATTTAGTACTTGCAACGCTTCATACTAATGGGGCAGCACAAAGTATTGATCGCATGATAGATGTCTTTCCTCCACATCAACAATCTCAAGTCAAATTGCAACTATCTAACATATTAATGGCGATAGTCTCTCAAAGATTAATTCCTTCAACTGGTGGCGGTAGAATTCCAGCCGCTGAAATATTAGTCGTCAATCCAGCTGTCAGAAACCTTATCCGAGAAGGCAAAAACCATCAAATTGAAGCCATCATACAGACTGGCGGTGAGATAGGTATGCAATCCATGGATAAGACTTTAGTTGGCTTAGTACATAACGGTGAAATAAGCTATGACGACGCTAGAGCCTATTCTGTAGACCCTAAAGAGCTAGATAGATTGATGAGAGAATAATGATAGATTATAAATATACAGCAAAAAACCCAAAAACTGGCAATAATATTAAGTCTTATATTCAAGCTGATAATCAACGAGATGCATATAAGATAATCAAGAATTTAGGATTAATACCGATAAAGATTGAGGTTAGTGGTTCAGGTATTTTAGGTTTTTTAGATAATTTAACAAAATCTATACCAGGCAAAGATAAGGTTTTATTTTCAAGACAACTATCGACACTGATTAATGCTGGATTACCAATCATCCAGAGTCTTAATAGCGTTGGCAATCAGACTAAGAATAAAAATTTAAAATTAGTTATATCTCAAGTTATAAACTCAGTTGAGGGTGGATCGACTTTAGCTAAAGCATTAGCCAGTCACCCAAAAGTTTTTAATGAAATATATATAAACCTTATTTCTGCCGGTGAAGCTTCAGGAACAATCGATAAAGCCTTAGAAAGATTGGCCGATCAACAAGAGAAGGACCAGGAAATACTAGCTAAGGTAAGAGGTGCGCTAATTTATCCACTGATCGTAGTCCTAGTTATGGTTGCAGTAGTAACCTTTATGCTTGTTGAGGTTTTACCTCAGGTTCAAGTATTTTATAACAGTATAAAAGCTGGCCAACTTCCTTTAATAACAAGAATATTACTTGCACTATCGGCTTTTGTTATAAATTTTTGGTGGCTTGTGATTGCTTTTCTTATCGTGATTTTTGTGTTAATTAATCGTTTCTCAAAAACCCATTTAGGCCGAAGACTCCTAGATTCATTTAAACTTAAAAGTTGGCCGATTAAAAGTTTGATGACTAAACTCTATATGGCAAGGTTTAGTCGTATGACATCAACTCTTGTCGCTAGTGGTGTGCCCTTAATCCAAGTCCTTGAAATAACCTCGAAATCTGTCAATAATGTCATGATCGAAGAATCAATTACTCATGCAATTTTCAAAGTTAAGGGTGGAAAATCCTTGAGTAGTGCACTTAAAGGAGATCCTTATTTTCTAGAACTCGTACCAAATATGCTTAGCATAGGTGAAGAATCAGGATCACTTGAGCAGATGATGGCCAAAACAGCTGATTATTATGAAAAAGAGGTAGATAATGAGATAAAGAATGTTTCAACTATTATAGAGCCTGTGATGATGATCGTGCTCGGAATTGTTGCTCTAATAATCGTTGCAGCAATATTATTACCAATCTATGGTCTAGCTAATAACTCAGCTTTTACGGGAGGTTAGGTTTTTAAAAAAAAGTATTGCATTAATAAATCAATTGAGATAATATTTAAAGCATAAGTATAATTAATAAGCAAAGGGGGCATTTGCAAATGCTAAAAACAACTAAAACTAACGAACAAAAAGGCTTCACAATAATTGAAGTTCTTATAGTACTAGCAGTAGCTGCACTTATACTACTTGTAGTATTTTTGGCAGTTCCTGGACTTCAAAGAAACCAGAAGAATACTCAAATCAAACAAGAAATTTCTAGATTGAGTGGAGCTATAGTGAATTTCGAGGCAAATAATGGTGGAAATACACCATTGAACAGCTCTGACTTAACATCAGTTTTGAATGATTCAAATATTGCTAGTAGTTCATTAATATACACTAGTACTAATCAATATACAACGACTCCTTATGTTACCTCAAGTGCTCAAACACTATATTTGCTTTCAACTGGTACTGCAGCATATGGCAGCAGTCCCTATACCTTTGGTAGTCAAAAAACTTTAACACAAGTTGATATTGTACCTGGATTTGTTTGCCCAGCCACCGCCGGTGGAGCTACTATACAAGCCACCGCGGGTTCAGCAACCAATGTGGCGATATTCTATACTCTACATACTGCTAGTAATGATATATGGCAATGTAATCAAGCATCATAGTTTATATCTATGTTATGCTTAAAAACAGGGATTTATAATCCCTATTTTTTTTGCATTTTATAAATCATAAAGGTATCATAGTACTTATGAATATAAAATTAAAATTCAATAATTCAAGTGAAGGCTTCACAATAATTGAAATTCTTATAGTACTAGCAGTAGCTGCAATTATACTACTCGTAATATTTTTGGCAGTTCCTGGACTTCAAAGAAACCAAAAAAATAACAGTACAAAAGCTGATGCGGGTCGTCTTGTTTCTGCGCTTTCAACATTTGAAGCAAATAATAATTACTCTGCTCCTGGGTTTGAAACTGGAGCATCATTTTCTGCTAATATAGGTACTGACATGGCAAATATTTATAATGAAGCGAATATTAAGTCAGGATCACCGCTATATAGTATTAGTAGTAGTATTATTACTTATTGTTCTGGTGGTTGTACATCTTCTTCAAATTTTAATTCTGCCATTAGTGGTAGTGTACATATGGTTACACCAGGTTATGGTAGTACTCTTCCTACAGCCCCTACAGGAAACACGTTAGTTATGATGATTGGATATGCCTGTCCATCAGTACTAGGTTTAAACCCAACTCCAGTTGTGGCAACTCAATCAAGTATTGCCGTCTTCTTTACTACATTAACATCTTCGATTGGTCAATGGAACTGTTTACAAGCAGCATATTAATCTTTTTTTATGATTTTTTCGGTTAGACCAATTCAAACGGTTTTAGTTTTCTTGTTGGGGATTATCTTTGGTAGTTTTATAAATGCTTACATTTTCAGGCTTCATGAAAAGAATAATAAAAAATATAAGAAGTCTAATCTCTCTATATTAAGTGGTAGGTCTATTTGCCCTAAATGTCAGCATGTCCTATCAGTAAGTGAGCTAATACCTTTATTTAGTTGGATTTATTTGAAAGGCAAATGTAAAAATTGTCACAAAAGCATATCGATTCAATATCCTATTGTAGAGCTCCTAACAGGGCTTTTATTTGTTTTTTCATACAAGTACTGGCCTTATGGTTTTAGTGAGCTGAGAACAACCATATTTGGCTTATGGCTACTATTATTAGTTACGTTTATAGTGTTGAGTGTCTACGATTTCAAATGGATGATCCTACCTAATATATTAGTAAAATATTCAACCTTAATTGGCGTGCTTTTAATTATTCTACTAGCTATAGACCAAAGATCTCCAAAGTTATTAATAGAATCATTAATTTCTGGCATAATATTATTTATATTTTTTTATGGACTTTTTGTTTTTTCAAAAGGCATGTGGATAGGTGGAGGCGATGTAAAAATTAGTTTTTTACTTGGTATTCTAGCAATGACTCCAGTAAATTGTTTTTTACTTGTTTTTATAGCCTCTTTATTAGGATGTATCTATTCAGTCCCAATAATATTTTTCAAAAATTTAGAACTGAATTCTAAAATTCCTTTTGGACCTTTTTTGATTATATCCACAGTTATAGTATTTTTTTATGCAACTGATTTATTAAACTGGTATAAGACACTAGTTTTTTAAAATACATTATTAATTGTTATGCTATAATTTTTATATGTTTCACATCGGGGGTAAAGAAGACGGCTTTACGATTATTGAACTCATGGTAGTTCTTGGTTCGACTGGACTTTTGCTTCTTATTGCATTAGCTTTTATTGGAGGGCAGGCTGCTAAGAATTCATTCAATTCCTCTATAAATAACACAATTGTTAAATTACAGACTGAGATTAATAAAGTTTCATCTGGAAATGAAGCTTTGCCTTCTAACATTAAATGTTCCCCTGGAAGTAATAGTAGTCCTCCAAGTATTGTTAATACCGGAACCACTACAACTGGATCAATGTCAGGTTGTATTTTTTTGGGCAAGTCTTTTTATAAGATTAATGCTACAGATAAACTCAACACATCTTTAAATGTTTTTGATGTTGCGGGTAATTCAAATAGTGGATCCGATTTATCTTCTAATCTAGCTACATCTTTTCCTACTAATATTACCGCAGCTAATTCTTATACCAATTTACTGATACCAAGAGGACTTTGGATAAAAGGAATTACATCTGGTACGAACTTTTTAAATTCATATAGTGCCGGAACTGTCCAACAAAGTTCTAATATTGTCACTGGAACTGGAACTGGCTTTGATAGTACTATGGTCGGAGGAAACATAGTCATTAATAATACTATTAGTGAATATATAGTATCGGTTGATAACATAAATAATAAATTAACTGTTAGTTGTGATAATAATCAAACTTCTAATGGATGTGCTTCAAATCTATCAATACCAACAACAAGCACGTACTCTATTAACTATGGAGTTGGATCATATTGTGGTTTTGCTATTCTTGCCTCTAATAGCTTATCTAACACTGGCTCTCAATATGGTCTATATGCGCTAGGATATAATAGTTGCCAGTACAATATACCATCATCATATACCAAACAATATACTGATACGAATATGATAGATGACAACCTGATTAGTAGTATTAATATCTGTCTTAGTGATGGAACAAATAATCAGATTCTGACCATATCCTCAGGTTTTATTAGTAAAACTTCGGTTTTAACTCAAGGTAATAGTCTAACCGTCTCAAAAGGTAATGCCTCATGCTAAAAAATAACAGAGGGGACACTATTGTTGAGGTTCTAATAGCGTTATGTGTTTTAGGGGTTGCGATAATTGGAGCCTCTACCAGTGTTAACAATAGCTACGCTAGAACTATAAATGCAAATTATCGTCAGCAGGCATTACAGCTACTAAATAACCAAATTGAATTAATTAAGGGCGGTAATAATGAAACAAATAATGGAGGAATGACTTTAAGCACACTTAATTTAACAGTATTAACCAATAATTTTTGCGTTTATTCATCTCCAGGTATATTCGATAACTTTTTAAATTACACTCCGGGTGACGTAGTTTCCTACTCAAATTCTTACTATCTTAATATTTCAAGTACTTATGGAAGTACTAATCCACCCGGAAATACATCATATTGGATAAAGGTCCCTACTCGATTAAATTCCTATGATATTCCAACGGTTTATAATTCTACTGCAACATATAATACTGGAGATGTGGTTAGTGACAGTACCTCTCAACAATATGTTTATATTAATAACAATTCATCAACCAATATAGACCCTACAGATACATCATATTGGGAAAAAATTACAACTTCTCCTTATCTGTTTTCAGTTACATCATCATATTATCAAGGAAATATTGCAAAGGACATTAGTGGAAATTATTACATCGCTCTTCAATCAACCACCGGCAACGTATTAACTGATTCAAATTATTGGCTGCCGATTAATAACAGCAACTCATATGATAGTCCTAATATTTATGATTCAACTCAAACTTATGTACCGGGCAATATTGTCAATGAAGCTAATAAGGTGTACGCTAACATATTATCAAGTAATGTTGATCCTATAACTGACACGGCAGGCACTTACTGGATTCAGGTAAAAAATTTGAAATATATTAATCTTAATAGTACTAGTTTGAGTTGTAATTTTGATCAATCAGGCGGTCAATATATTCCACAAAATAACAAGTATCCTTTTTACAATGTTTATTTTACGATCAGTCAAAAAAATCTGGGAGTCTATCAATTAACTGGAAAAGTTTCCTGGAATAATCTTAATAACCGAAGTAATTCATTTTCAAATAATGCAAGTATAAGTGAAACGATTGTATCTAAATGAAAATAATACCTAATAAATTATTTACAAATCAAGGCTTTACTATTATTGAATTTTTGATAGCTATTGCGACTTTTTCCGGCGCTTTAATCATTATCACTCTAACGATCAATAAACTAACTTCGACCTATTACACTGGGGTTATAATTGGACAAACTCAGGCAGCTGCAAAAAACATAGTTAATACGATATCTGAGCAGATCATAAATTCAGCAAGCGCTAACATTACTGGGACCTCTAATCCTCCATTGCCATGGAATTCAACAGGAGCCAATTTAAATCCTGCTAATTATGAATCTTTCCTTTGTATAGATAATAACGAGTATATTTATCAAATAGGGGGAATAGTAAACCCAAGCAGTGTTGCAATTAGCGCAGATTCCCAGGCTTCTGCTGCTTTAATTTTACTATCTGATCCAAGCTGCAACCCTACAATATCGAGTACGGGTAGTCCAGACCTGAATAATTTTGCTCAGGCGTTTAATCCTATAAATAATATTTTTGGTAGCAATGCAACAGGTGCAACAGTATTATCTCTTGTGCCAAATAACATGCGATTATTAAAGTTTATTGTGCAAAAAGTTAATAACAGCAACAATTTGTTCTTTATAGATGTTAAGTTAGCTTATGGAATTGATGGAAATTACAATAATGATCCTTCAACTAACAATTACCAGCAGTGTAAAACATATGGAAAATTTTGTTCTGTTGTTGAACTTAAAACTTATGTTGATAAATCAATCTAAGTATGATAAACATAATAGTAATGAGTAAGAGAGATTTAGCAAATAACCAAGAGGGAGTAATCTCTTTATTAGTCACAATTATATTTGTCATTATTTTGGGCCTCATTATTTTAGGTTTTGGTGAAATTTCTTCTAGCCAAAATTCACAGACTCTTAACAATCAGCTAAGTAATAAATCATATTATGCAGCACAATCTGCGATTAATGAGATTACCCAAGGTATCATAAAAGGTGATCTAACAGGTCAAAACGATTCTTCTTGCGATGGCTTAATTCCTAATAAAACACCCCCTCAGAATTTAATTAGTACTTATAGTGGTACGGCACCCTATCTCCAATTTATTGATTCATCCACAAAAATAACTTGTGCTAAGTATAATACTTTAATACCTAAACTTGTATATAATTCTGTTAGTAGTAGCGCCTCTAAAATAGCTAGAATAAATCTGGTTAATTCAGATGGTTCTCCATTAAATACTCAAACTTATACTATTAACATAAGCTGGATAGGATCAAACTCAAATAATTCTACTAATCTCATTGCCTGTGATTCATCTAATTTTTTTGTAGCACAACTCACAGCAACTTATAACCCTAGTTGCGGTGCGGGCTTATTAAGAGTAGGAGTCGCACCAGATCCTAGTACTGTTAATCTTTATAATACTAACAATAAGGATACTAATTTGCTTAATTCTGGTGGTTCTAGCCCATTGAATAATTGGTCTAGAATACTTGAGAATCAGTCTAATGTTATTTATTTTGTCCCAGATGGAAAAGCTACCAATTCTAGTATCATGGATTTAACACTTAAAAATACACCCATAAATCTTAGAAGTGATAATTATGGCAATATCAATAGCAGTAATGTAGTGAGCGGCAATAACACTTCAGGTGCGGAGACTGCAAGTATTAAGTGTTATAATGAGAATCCCATTTATAATTCAACTAATAACCCTTCGGCTGACGACGCTAGTCTAACAAACATAGGTAAATATTGTGACTGGCTCAATCTTGTTTCTCTTGGTCAGGATAGTAATGTTACTATATCAGCACAGGATGCCAATGCCAATACCCTATACTTTAGTGGCTCCGAAGCACAGATAGATGTCACAGCCGTTACTAATGGTGTTGCACGAAGAGTACTGGCATATTCGACTATTTCCTCCATAATTCCATCTAATTCAGCTAGTTATGCCCTGCAATCAACAAATAGTATTTGTAAATTACTAACTCTTAAGAATACAACTGGTATTCTTAGTGCGACTGATTTCAATGACCCAGCAAATAAGGCCGTGGGTTCTGATACTTGTAGTTTTAAATTAAATTAGGTCATTAAAAATTAATATTAATTTTTGTGAAATTTGTTATGAACTTCTTTTAAATGTGAGTCTGTTACGTGGGTGTATATTTGGGTTGTAGCAATGTTACTATGACCTAACATGGCTTGCACGCTTCTAATATCCGCTCCGTTCATTAGTAATTCTGTAGCAAATGAGTGCCTTAGGGTATGAGGACTAACAACTTTTGTTATACCAGCTAATTTAGCATATCTTGCTATTAATCTCTGAATACTCCTTGCCGATAATCTTTTTGATTGAATTGCTTCCCCCTGATTATTTCTAGGACTATAGTTTATAAACAGAGGCATCATAGTATCTTTTCTATTATTGAGATATTCTGTAATGTACTGCTCCGATAGATTACTTATGAAAATTGGCCTATCTTTTTGACCCTTACCTCTAACCATGAATTCTTTTCTTTTTAAATTTATAGTATCCTTATCTAAACTAACTAGTTCACTAATTCTAAGGCCACTTGAGAAAAGTAATTCAATAATTGCTCTATCCCTTAAGCCTATTAGTGATGAATCAGTTTGTTTAATCATTAGATTTATTTCTTCAGAAGTAAGAAAAGTAACCTGTTTTCTAGACGTTTTTGCTAGTTCTATTTTATCTGGAGATAATGTTATGATTTCTCGTTTTGAGCAATATTTCAAAAAACTTCTAAGTGCTATGAGATGATAGTTTTGAGTTGTTTTTGCCAGATCATCATTAATATTGGTCCCTAGTCGATTGAGCCATATTCTCCATTTACGAATAAGTTCATTATTTATATCTTTTACATCTATATCACCAGCAAAGTCTAATAATCTTGTTAAATAATGATCATAATTTGCAATTGTTTGTTGTGAGCGATTTTGCTCAATCTCCATGTATTCTAAAAAATCTGTTTTAAGTGAGCTAATTTTCATTAATTCAATTATCTCACGAAACTATTAAACATTTATTTTGTATTTATTATTTATGACTTTATTATAGTTAGAATTTATTAATTTATATCCTTTACTTTTAGTATCATAATTATATACTGTAAATAATTGACACTTTGTTATTTTACTTGGTTGACCATATTCAGTTTGGTCTAATTTAAACCCATATAATGTGTTGAATGGAGTCATTAAGCTTCCTACTTTATAAGGATTTTCAATTAATATGAAATTAATCTTTTTATTTTTATAGTCATCCTTGTTTATTGTAAAAGGAAAAAAACTAACTACTGAATGAGCTCCAATTTTCCATCTTGTAGATTGAAGTACATTTTGTTGAGTATCGTAAATGGATAGATATCTTAAGCCATATGGAGCTAAGCCAGTAGTTTGTCGATTATTTTGACTTTTTTCTAAGCAGGCAACGTCTGGAGGCTGAGAGTTTGATGTTTTTATAACGTCCTTTAGGCTATTCATTCCTAATACTGTTATTAACAAAAAGAGTGTCAGGAAAATTAAGACTATGTTCCTTTTTACTTTTTCTCTAGCATCAATGAGTATAATTATAAGTCCAATAGTAGGGAGTATAAATATAGGTAAACAGTATCTACCGTTTGATATTCCCATAGTAAATTTAAAACTTCCGCTAACTACTAAAATAGTAATTAAAATAACTGGCTCTAATAATATAAAAATTAATGCAGTTAATTCAATTTTGTTAATATTTCTAAAGTTTTTTAGTTTTTTAAGAAAAGCTATTAATAGACCAAAATAAATAATCAGCGGGAGCAGTGATCTGAATTCAGACATTAAGCTTGAGTCAACGCTACCAAAATTAGTAAGGAAGTTCAAAAAACCATTTTTAACATCTATATTTTTTGTAGAAATATGTTGAGATAATGATTCTGCAAACATGTTTTTTATCGGTTCCCTCAACAAAAATCCTATTGCAACCGCCAAGACATTAAATATAAATATTGGCAATAACTTTCTAAATGTATATATCTTCATGAGTCCAAGAATTATAAGACATATAATAAGAGGCATGGTGATTTGAGCTATATATAATGGATTCGATGCAACCATTAAACCAACTATTATTAGTATAAGAATATTAAACCAATATTTTTTTAGCCAGGATTCTCTTTTGAGAATATATAAAGTAAAAGCCAGTTGAACTAATCCTGTTAAAATTATTCCGTAATAGTAAGTAGTATTTATAAAAAACAGTGCAGTAGATGAGTCTTCACTAGCAGTACTTGCTTGTGAAGCCATTATAATCATTAATAATATACATGCTAATGAGGCAAGTATATTTCGATAGACTGCACTTTTATTGGTTATTTGTCTCAATAAAAGTCTTATTAATATATAGATTGAGAAAATGTTTATATAAGCGCTGATAATAAATGACCATTGAATAGACTTTGTAAAACTAGAGGCTATCAAATAGAATATAGCTTCAGGAAAAAGGTTTAATTGGGACGATCCAATATATGAAAATTTACTATGGAGAGTAAATATAGAATGCTTCAAAAGTGCAAGCGATAATGAATCTGCATCAAATAATAAGTAATTAATGAATCTCGTATTATAAACGATAGACAATAAAATCGTAGTTGATAGAAAAACTGTCAATATACATATAATCTCCATAAAAATATTTTTAAATCTCCAATTTAAAAATATTTTTAAATATTTATTAACAATTAATTTTATGGGCAGATAAAGGGTAGAGATTATAGTACTTTTTGGTAGTTTTGAATGACCAATCCGACGATCCTTAAAAACAATTGGTATTTCTGATGTCTTTTTTCTTAGAGTGTGTAGTTTATATTTTAACTCTATTTGAAAGCAGTAACCCTTAGAGCTGATTTCATCTAAATTAATTTTTTTTAAATCATCACAGTCAATAATATTAAACCCAGTTGTATAGTCTTTTATTCCAGTTCTTAAAACTAATTGAAGATAGGCATTTCCGAGTATGCTAACTATTTTACGAGATAATTTCCAATCAGGAAGCGATTTACTGTTCAAATATCTACTCCCAATTACCATAGAATTACCATCTATCTCCTTTAGGAATTTTTTGATGTATTTTGGATCATGAGATAAGTCGGCATCCATTTGAATAATATAATCAAACGTATTCTTTTTAAGAATTGATTTAAAACCATCAATATAGGCAGAGCCAAGGCCTTGTTTGTTTTTTCGGCTCAATAGATTAATTGTAAGGTTTTTTGAATTATATCTATTTTTGATTCTTTCAATTTCTTGTCCGGTATTATCTGGTGAATTATCGTCTACGAAGAGAATAAAGCAAGATATATTTTTAACGAAAGGCACAATTTTTTTTACTAGAGATTCAATATTATCCTTTTCGTTATACGTAGGTATAATAATTGCAAGTTTTTTCCCCATATCTAATCTATTTTAAAGCATGCTTTAAAATAGTCAAAAAATAAATATTCTAGCAATCAATATTATTAATATAGAGAAGGATGCTGATATAATGTATATAACAATATAATATAAGGATGATAATGGAACAAACATTAGTAATTTTAAAACCAGACACTATACAAAGAGCCATAACTGGAGAAATTATATCTAGGTTTGAAAGAGTAGGCCTAAAAATAGTCGGTGTTAAGATGGTTAATCCAGACAGAGACCATTACTATCATCACTATGAAACCATATCTAAGCTTGGGACAAGAAGGGGACAGAAGGCACTTGATGTTACTCTAGATATGATGACTAATGGTCCAGTTATAGCTCTAGTTTTAGAAGGTGTTGGTGCAGTAGATCAAGTTAGAAAAATGTCTGGCACGACTGAACCCAAGGAAGCCGTACCTGGAACTATCAGGGGAGACTATGCTCATATTAGTTTTATGCATGCCAATGATGTAGAGGTGGGTGTTGCGAATATCGTACATGCTTCCGGTGATATAGATGAGGCAAAAATGGAAATTAAACATTGGTTTAAAAAAGATGAATTATTTAAATATAAGACTTTACATGAAAAGTTTACTCAGCCAAGTTAGGGTTAATTCACCAAATGAAATGATGATGGTTCATCATTGGTGCCCCCACCACGATTCGAACGTGGAGCATTTCCTTAGGACGGAATTATTTTATCCATTAAACTATGGGGGCAGATAATAAAAATAGTATACAGAATAACTAGACTATTATCTAATTACTCATATGGGACATAAATATTTTGAAGATCAATTAGAAAACGAGGAGGTACTCTACGTTTTCCATAAGCACCCTATAGTTATGCGTAAAGGCTTAATTGTATTTATGTTATCCTTACTTGCTGGAACATTACCGTCTTTATTAAATCCTCAGTTCATTTACTTTTTTGGAGGCTTGGGGGTGGGTTTGGTAGTTGGGCTGTTATTTTTCTTACCTTTTTGGATATCCTGGAATTTTAGTGTTTTCATATTTACGAATCAAAGACTAATTCAAATCACTCAAAAAGGACTTTTTCATAGAAGTGTTGTAGACATGGGTTTGAATCAAATTCAAATGGTTAACTACCAGGTTTCAGGTATACAGGAGACTCTTTTGGGGGCAGGAACTTTAATGATGCAAACTTTTGTGGGTGATCTTATAATTCACGATGTTCATCATCCAGCTAAAGTACAGAAGAGAATACTTCAAATATTACGAGAAGAAGGTATAATTTCTAATAGCTATAATCCTTCTAGTGGATCAGACATACAAATTAACCAAGGAATAATTGATGAAACTGAAGAAGCCTAAGCCAATTAAATTTATAAAAAAACATATACCTATAAATAAGGATAAGTTTGTTGCCAATCAATATAAAGAAGCATTAGAGTCACTGCCTAAAATAACAAATGAAACTGTCAATGATCATAGGGAAGAGATTTTATCTACTGCTAGAAAGTATATTTACCCATTACAGCATTCTAAAAATAGAGTAGTTATAATATCAACTATCTTGCTAGCGGCTGTTATTATTGGGTTTTTCACTTTTAGCGGATTATCATTATATAAATATCAAAATTATTCTTCTTTTATTTATGGTGTTACGAAAGTTATTCCTTTTCCGATAGCTAAAGCTGGACCTAGTTTTGTTGAGTATGAAAATTATTTATTTGAGCTTAAGCATTACATTCACTACTATCAATCTCAACAACAAATAGATTTTAATTCAGTAGAAGGTAAACAGCAGCTAGATAATTTTAAACGCCAGGCCTTAAAAGATGTCGTTGATAATGCGTATATCAAGCAGTTAGCTAACAAAAATGGTGTTAAGGTATCTGCTAGTGATATTAATAATGAAATAAATTTATTAAAAAAACAGAATTTATTAGGTGATAATAATCAGGTCTTAAATAATGTTCTTGCTCAATACTGGGGTTGGACTATAGATGACTTCAAGAGGGAATTAACATACCAGATCCTTTCGCAGAAAGTCGTTACTAAACTAGATACTCAAACAAATTCAAAAGCTCAAGCGGCCCTAGATTTATTAAATAGCAATACAGATTTTTCAACCGTTGCTAAGCAATATTCTGATGATGCAACTAGTAAAAATAATGGTGGCCAATTTAGCTTTACTATAACATCAGATAATAAATCCTTAGCTCCACAAACTATTAGTAATATCTTTAGATTACAATCTGGTCAGGTATCAGGAATTATTAACATTGGGACGGGTCTTGAAATAGTAAAGGTTATATCAAACCAAAATAGACAAGTCCAAGCAGCCCATATTTTAATTAACTACAAGCCTATATCATATTTCATAGACCCCTTAATGAAATCAGAAAAAACACATTATTATATTCATCTCAATTAAAAAAAATTGCTTTTTGTGTTTATAAATGATAATATGACCTCTGTTGTTTAGGTTAAGGGCTCGTGGTGTAGTGGCCTAACATGCCTCCCTGTCACGGAGGAGATCGCCGGTTCAAATCCGGTCGGGCCCGCC
>CAITDW010000004.1 GCA_903891235.1 uncultured Candidatus Saccharibacteria bacterium | reverse complement strand
GAATTTAATCATAATGAATTTTTAGGCTGGACAAAACAACCTGTTCAAAAACCATACGGTGTAATTGAATTGATTAGTAAATTTGAGCATCCACAAATTATTAAAAGATTTGAAATAAGTAATAAACTACTAAGTGGACTTATGCCCTCACCAATAAAGGTTGAAGCCAATGGAAATGATTTACTAGAAAATTTACTTTATACGATGGTACTTGGAGATTTCGTTAGTCTTTACCTAGCCTTATTATCAAATCTTAATCCATTTCCGGTTGAACTTATAGAAAAATTAAAAAAAGAACTAGCCTAATAAGCTTTTGTTTAACCAGACATTTAATTATATAATTAGTATATATGTTAAGTGATATGTGGCGGAGAATGTCAGATATATTTTTGGCTATTGTAATTCAGGCTTTTATCTGTTTGATACTTTTATTGGTAACTACTCTCAGAAACCATAATGGCCACTATCTTTTTTTAATTTATAATCTTTTTTTGGCATGGATTCCACTGTTCTTCACTCTTATTTTAAAAAGAACACTAAATAAACATTCCTGGTTAGGATGGAGAGCTATTTTAATAACATTCTTTTGGTTACTTTTTTTACCAAACAGCTTCTATATTTTTACAGATCTAATACATTTACAGAGTTTTTCTAGTGTTGATGCGCTTTTTGATATTGTAACAATTCTATTATTTGCAATTAACGGAGCTATTATCGGGATGATTAGTTTGTATTGGGTGCACAAAGAACTAATTAAAAGACTAGGCAATACTTGGTCTGGAATTATTATAACGCTGATTATTATTGCCTGTAGTTTTGCCATCTATCTTGGTCGTTATTTACGCTGGAATAGTTGGGATATACTATTAAATCCATTAACTTTACTTTTTTATATAACAAATCCTTTTTTCGAGACTAGAACTCAATCTGAAACTTTTTCAACAACTTTAGTCTTTGCTAGTTTAATTGGCAGTTGTTATATTATTTTACTTGAGTCATATAAACATATCTCATTTAGGACAAAGTCTTAATTTGCTATACTTTAAATAAATGAAAGATGTAATTAAAAAAGTTATCTGTGAGCAAATATTTTCTCTTTATGGAGTTCATGTTAATCCAATTATATCTAGACCTGACGAAAATTTCGGAGACTATACTACTAATATTTGTTTTGAACTTGCTAGTCAATTACATAAAAACCCTAGAGATTTAGCTGATTCTTTAATTGAAGGTATAAGATATGGCTTAACTAACCAAGCAGTTGAAGTTAAGAATGTCTCTAACTTTATTAATATTAAATTATCCGATACAGCACTAACTCAAGATACTATTAAAGCCATATCGTACCAGCCATATTTTTTCAAAGATCAAGTTATTGTTTGTGAATACTCAGATCCAAATCCTTTCAAAGTTCTTCATATTGGTCATCTTTATACTTCGATAGTAGGTAATGCGATTGCTAACCTCTATGAAGCAGCAGGAGCTAAGGTTTATCGTGTTAATTTTGGAGGTGATATTGGTCTTCATGTCGCCAGAACCATATGGGGAATCATAGAAGAATTTGGGAAGGGAGATATCCAAAAAACTTTAATAAAGATCGATCAATTAGATAATCAGTCATTAGAAGAAAAGAGCACTTTACTAGCGAAATGCTATGTTTTTGGAACTAGAGCTTATGAAAATGAAGATTCTGAAGCGTATCTAAGAATTCGTGAACTCAATATAGAACTCTACGCAGTTATAAATAATAAAGATCACGAGTCAGATCTAGCTAAACTTTATTGGCATACAAGGGAATGGAGTTATGCCTATTTTAAGGAAATTTACAAAAAAATTCAGATTACCTCTTTTGATAAGTTTTATCCAGAGAGTGAACTTATTGAACTGGCCCAGGAAACTATAAATAAACAACTCAAAAATGGAGTCTACGAAAAAAGTGATGGTGCAATAGTTTTTAAGGCTGAAAAATACGGACTTCACACTAGAGTTTTTATAACTTCGCAAGGCTTACCTTCTTATGAAGCTAAAGATATTGGCTTAATTATAGCTAAATATCGAGACTTTAAATTCGATAAATCAGTCGTCATTACTGGTAATGAGCAAACCGAGTACATGAAGGTTGTTTTAAAAAGTCTAGAGGAGTATGAGCCAAAACTTGTGGCCGCCAGTACTCACTTGACTCATGGCATAGTTAAAATGGTTGGCGGAGTTAAGATAAGTTCAAGAAAAGGAAATGGTATTAGTGCATCTAGTGTAATAGAGGAAACTGATAAATTGAATTTTGAAACAACTAAAAAACATAATATGGAAACTACTCTCGGAGCTATTAAGTACTCTTTTTTGAAGCAAAGACTCGGACCAGATTTAATATATAATCCAATTGAATCCGTCAGTATTATTGGTAATAGCGGGCCATATTTGCAATATTCGCATGCTAGATCAAAAAGCATACTCAAAAAATGTACTAATTTAAATTTGCCATCAGATATTGTATTAGATGAAAACGAAAGAAAATTAGCAAGAAAAATTAGCGAATATCCAGATTATCTAGATAAGGCCATCAACGAAATAATGCCACATCATTTATGTACATATCTTTACGAATTAGCACAAACCTTCAATCGTTTTTATGAGGTTAGCAAGGTTGTGGGTGATGAGAGAGAACCGATTAGAGCTAATCTAGTCAAGGCTTACTCAGATATTCTTAAAAAAGGACTAGCTATATTAAGTATTTCAGCACCTAATCAGCTTTAGGGTATAATATAAATACATTAAATTTGCATATAGTTAATCAAGGAGAATTTAATAATGGATAAAGTCATTCATCACAGTAAAAAGACTGTAAAAAAAATAGCACCCGTGACAACCAAGGCTCTAAATAAACATGCCAGTGGATTTGGTGATTTTATCAGAGAGTATGGAGTTGTTGGACTAGCTATAGGTTTTGTTTTTGGTGCTCAGGTAAAAAGCGTAGTTGATGTATTTACTACTTCAATAATTAACCCTCTGGTAGGTCTTTTATTGCCTGGTACTGGTAATCTCAATCAAAAAACTTTAGTCGTCAGTGTATTTGGAAAACAGGCCACATTTGGTTGGGGCATCTTCTTATCATCATTAATAAGCTTCTTTTTAATAGCAATCATTATTTATTTTACATTCAAGTTATTTAATTTAGAGAAACTTGCAAAGAAAAAATAAATGGACGACCAAGATTTAAAAAAGAAATTATCTCCCGAAGCATATAGGATTCTTAGAGAAAAAGGAACTGAGGCTCCATTTTCAGGAAAATATCTACACAATAACAGTAATGGTGTCTACAGCTGCCTGGTCTGCGGATCTAAACTTTTTAGCAGTAAGAATAAATATGATTCTGTGACCCCTGGCTTGATTGGCTGGCCAAGCTTCAATGATGCCATCGATAACAAATCCATAGAATTACAAGATGATAGCAGCCTCGGCATGAAAAGGATAGAAGTTGTTTGTAAAAAATGTGGCAGTCACTTGGGTCATTTGTTTGACGATTCTTCGATCCCAGGAGGCAAACATTATTGCATTAATTCAGGAGCTTTAGATTTTGAACAATCAAAATAGCGTATCAATACTAGGTGGTGGTTGCTTTTGGTGCCTAGAAGCTGCATATAAGATGTTCAGAGGCGTTATTAGTGTTGAATCGGGATATTCAGGTGGTAAAATTGAAAATCCATCCTATGAGGATGTATGTAGCGGAGAAACAGGGCATGCAGAAGTCGTCCGGGTCACATTTGACCCAAGTATTATTACGTACAAGGATATACTTGACGTTTTTTGGACGGTTCATAATCCAACAACTTTGAACCGACAGGGAAACGATATTGGAACTCAGTACCGATCAGTCATATTTTATACATCGGAACAACAAAAAAAAATTGCTGATAATTCAATTCAAAAAGCTCAGAAACTCTGGCAAGATCCAATAGTTACTGAGCTAATTCCTGAAGAAACTTTTTACAAAGCTGAGGATTACCATCAAAATTATTTTGCCAAAAACCCAAGCAGGGCATATTGTCAGATTATAATTAATCAAAAACTCACAAAATTAAGAGAAAAATACGTTAGTTTTTTGAAATAAGACTTGATTAATTGGTTGCAGTATCTAGACTACTACTATCTTCTTGTCTTAGTTTGTTGTAAGCTTTTTCAATAGTTTTTCTATCTTCAGCCATTGAATCAATAACTTCTCGTTCAACTTTTATTGCGAATTCATCATAATTAGGGAACTTAGACCTTATTAATTTATCGACTTCATCATCTTTCTTGTCTCTAATAAATTCATCAATTTTATCTAGATCTTCTTCATCAAGTTTATCCGATATCTGATTTAATAAAGTTTCTGACACAACTTTAGCAACATTTTTGAGTGCTTTTAGCTGATTTTCTTCATCTAAAACATCCAAACCTAGTTTTGTTAATATTTCTTCTTTTGTAATCATATCCATCTTAGAATCCCTTCTTTTTAAGCCGCCACCGGATTAGCTAATACGGTTGCTAGGGCTCCATTGATGTGTCCCAAATCTGTGTAGGTTATCATTTGTCCTCCAGGTCCTGGAACCAAGACTTTAAGAATTG
Organism: uncultured Candidatus Saccharibacteria bacterium; assembly: GCA_903891235.1. Lineage (GTDB taxonomy): Bacteria > Patescibacteriota > Saccharimonadia > Saccharimonadales > UBA4665 > CAIYEO01. The sequence continues at coordinate 5,484 of CAITDW010000004.1, read as the reverse complement.
CACCTAGGCCATTTGATTGGCCATTGCCTATGAATTGAATGCCTTGAGGATTATTAAGAATTCGATTTGTTAAAATATTAGGATCGGAAATATTTGTATGAAGGTTTTGCATTCCAAAATCCCAAGGTAATTTATCTCCATCAACTGGCACAATATTGACAACTTTTGGACCGTCACCGCTACCACCATGATCACCACCACCAGATCCACCACCAGATCCACCACCATGACCGCCACCATGACCGCCACCACCAGATCCACCACCATGATGGCTTACTGCTCCATGATGATTCAAAAGATCAACCATCTTACCTACTAATGGAGCCGCTACCATAACGGTAGATAGGGCAACGGCTGCACGTTTACTTCTTCTTCTAGTTGTAGACTCTCTTCTAGATAGTGCAAAGTAATCTTCTAATGTCTGAATATTTCCTGGTGTCATTCGCCTATCTGCAATATATTCACCAATACCGCGGGCTAAAGTATATGATCCATATCCTCTAAGTGCAGCAGATCCAGCAGTTGCTAGAGCTAATAATGGGGCATTAAATGTTGCTGCACCAACAACTCCGGCTGCTGCCAATCCAAGTCCAACTGCAATTCTACTTTTAGGATGAGTTCTTAAGAACTCATTAAACCTAGCTAATCTTGGATGAGCCTCTTCTTTTTCTCTGAGCATAGCCTGCTGTACTCGGTCATGCAAGGAAGTAATATCTTCAATCTCGAAAGCAGCTCTTTCAGCTTCACGTCTTGCAGCTACTTCGTTAAATAAACCATTATTTAATTCATGGTTAGATAGTGTCGCAACAAGTTGAGCAATATCTCTATCAAAGTTTTCAGTACTTGCCCCTTGAGCTCTTGCTTCTGCTCTACCTTCAATAGCTTCTTGTAATCTAGTGTTAAATCTATTAATTTCAGCTTGATTGGCTGCTTGGGCTCTTGCTAAATCTTGATCTGCACCATACTGCTGGGCAGCATGTGCTTCTAAGAATTCAGCCCTCGCCCTTGCTAAATTATCCTCTGCGTTGGCCAAAAGCTCTCTAGAGTCTCGTCCCGCTAAAAATCTTTCAGCTCTTCTCTTGGCGTGAGCTAAATCTGCAATAGCATCATCATATGCTGCTTCAGCTCGTTGATAGTCTATAATCTCAGGTGCATTTTCTTGAACCGCTGGGGGTATTTCACCACCGCCATCACCACCACCTCTTTCGCCGCCATCTTCACCATCACCACCGCCGCCACCGCCGCCAAGCTCTGGTGTATTTTGATCATCGCCATCACCTAAAGGCGGGTCTAAATTACCCCAATCGAAAAAGTCACCAGGAGTTCCAGTAGGATCATTATCGGGATTATTTGTTCTATCTACTACTTCTGGCGGATTTGTATCAATAGCATTATCTTCAATAGGAGTTTCTTGAACATTATCTCTGATTAGATCTTGATTAGCAGCAATTTGTTCCATTTCATACTGAGACATGAATTGACCATTTTTATTGTGATCTTCTGGATTATGACTGCCCGAAATGTGACCTCTACCCTTTGAATCAACATTAATTAAGTCATCAATAGAACTTGGGTCAAGTTTTTCTGAGTCAGACATAACAATTGACGGAGCTAATTTAGGCTCTTCAGCCAGTGGTGATGAAGGGGATACTGGCGGACTCATATCTTCCGATGGATCTATTATTTCAGGAGTAAATTGAGGTTTCAAAATAGCAGAATCTGGAACAATTGGGCTACCTTCTTGAGAATCATCTTTCTGTGCTGGAAAAGGGATACTTTCACCTTCATTTGTTTCATTAGAATTTTCATCTGTTTTATAGCTCATATCCGCATCCTGATCATAGGGTGCAGGTCTATAGCTCATATCCGCATCCTGATCATAGAGAACTGGTTCTTGAGCTGTTTCAGGAGTTGTTTTAGAGCCAGGAAATTGGATGATTTCCGCTTGATGAGCACTAGGACTCATATTGTTTCCTGGATTGTCGTAGTTCAATGCTGTTTCTGCCATTTTTTTTTAAATCTTTCTTAATAGTAATATATAAAACAAAAATTATTAAGTCAAATCTTTAATGCTTATTAATCAAAGGTTTGCAAGATCAGAGTTATAGTATTTTTCGCCCCATATAGCCATTTGTTGAAGCAAGGGAACTAAATCTCTGCCTTTTTTTGTTAACTCATAGTCTGTTCTTGGAGGTACTTCCTTGAAACTAAGTTTTGTGATTATACCCTGATTCTCAAGTTCATCAAGTCTTTGAGATAAGGTTTTCGGACTAATACCAGATAATGATCTTTCTATTTCGGTAAAACGTCTTTTTCCATCACTTAGGTCTCGTAGAATGAGAGCAGTCCATTTGCAGCCAATAATTTGCATAGCTGAGGCTATACAACCTGATTTTGATTCGATATGTGTCTTGTTATTTTTCATACTTTACTTTGTATAGTATTGGGTTTATTATATTCTTACTATATAAAGTATATCATTAAAAAATAGGAGTTAATCATGAATTTACAAATTATTGTTGGTAGCACAAGAGAAGGAAGAAAATCACTACAGTTTTCTAAATGGATTGAAAAAACCGCTAAGGAAAATAAGAATCTAAAAGTTGATCTAGTTGATCTTATTGATTATGACCTGCCTATGTTCAATGAACCAATTTCTCCTAGATATAATCCACAAAGAAAAACAGAAGGTGACGTTAAAAAATTTTTAGATAAATTAGCAGAGGGCGATGCATTTATATTTGTAACACCTGAATATAACCATAGTTTATCTGGTGTTCTTAAAAATGCCCTTGATTACACTGGTTATGAATTAGATAAAAAACCAGCCGCTACTTCAACTCATGGTAGTGTTGGTGGTGCTCGGGCTGCCGAACACTTAAAAATGATCTTATCAGAATGTAGGGCAGTAATTGTACCAATAAACCTACACTTTAATCACTTTATAGATAATAATATCGACAAAGAAGGTAACCTAATTAAAGAATTAAAAGAACTTCAATATGGTCCACATACTACACTTAATTCTATGATAAATGAACTACTTTGGTACGCTGATGCCTTAAAGATCGCTAGAGAAAAATAAAATCATAATTTAATCCTTAATAAGGCCTAGATAAATAAGACAACTTAACTCTATTATTAATTTGGTCTAAAGAAATTTGATGAAATTCCAGTCGGATCGGATGGTGTGCCAGTAGGTTTCGAATTAGCTGAGGACTGATCCGATTGATTGGTTTGGGTTTCTGTTTCTGGTTTTTTCTTTATAGAGTGCTTATACCTAGGCGCATCTTCTGATTTGGTTGTGTCTTTAGGTTTTGTAGTGGGTGGAGCAGTAACAGGTGGGGCAGGTGGGGCGACTGGACCATTGCCAGTATATAATAACGCAGATTGTGGTGCATATAACCCTTTACTGATTGCATTACCTTGACCCATCAGAATACTGGCATGCTTAGTATAATCACTCATTACTGCATTATATCTAGACTGTAGTGATTGAAGATAACCAGTCTGTGTATAAGTAATTCCGCCTAAAGTAACATCCGAATCAGCTTGTGCCCAGTATGTATTGCCAGGATAGCGTTGGTAGTAAGTCATCCCTTCAAAGAATTGTTCAGCAGTAACATTAGGATCCGACATTAACTTAGCTATTCTATTTTGGTTAGATCCAAGCATAGTTTCTACCGTTGCCAATACGCCATTATCGAATGAGTTGAAGGACTGAACTCCATCGGCTCTATGCTCAGTTGCTAATAATTTTGGATCATTCAAACCAGAATTAAATAAATTATATGCTCCTGTATTTCCTAGGTCGCCTTCTTCTAGCCATCCCCATGCCAATAATCCATTTATATGTTCTTGGGTTACAGTATTACTTTCTGGTATGCCTTGTTTTTGAGCTAATAGTTTTAACACAGATATCACGTATTTTTCTGCCGTATAAGGTGGAGAAATTAATGTTTCAGGAGTTGCACTTGTTTCTGATTTTGGTGCGGGTACAGCTGCAGGAGTTTCCGCGGGAGTTATGACCTGCGCATTATTACTAGACGGCATTACCACTACATCGCCAGGAAAAATCTTACTAGGATTAGTTATAACTGGGTTAGCGGCTTCTAGGGCACTTAAGCTAGCGCCATGACCAGCAGCAATGTCATATAAAGTTTGACCGGGTTCAACCGTAACTTTAGCAGCTTCTGGGGCCTTGTTAACTACGGTTCCGTTTGTACCAGGAATCTCTATTGGTTGACCAGGAAAAATCTTACTAGGATTAGTTATACCTGGGTTAGCGGCTTCTAGGGCACTTAAGCTAACGCCATGACCAGCAGCAATGTCATATAAAGTTTGACCGGGTTCAACCGTAACTTTAGCAGCTTCTGGGGCCTTGTTAACTACGGTTCCGTTTGTACCAGGAAAAATGTTACCAGGATCAGCTATGTTCAGATTGGGTGCTTCAACTGTTTGGTGAATTGGCGCTGCAGTATTTGCACCAGCTGGGGCCATGTTTACTATGCCCATTCCAGCAACACTACCGATACCAGTTAGAGCTGCAAAGGCAGTGTTTCTGCCATGTCTTTGTGTAACATTAACAGCATTATTAATGGTTTTTTCAATTTTAGAAGGACCTAAGTCATCTCTTGCTTTTTTGTTATCATCTAAAGCTTGTCGAATTTCTGATTGCGAAGGTGATGATTCCGTGAAGTTTGAGCTTTGTTGATCCATATAATATCCTTAACTTTAAAAATTAATATAAATGTTATTATTTTCGTTAACGATTGGTGATTCTTTGTCAGCTTGAGTAATTTTTTTATCTGCTTCTTTGATTTCGGGCTCTATTTGACTTGTTTTGGGTAGTTCTGGCTTACGATTTGATGGCCTAATAATCGGTAGCGAATCTTGTCGATTTTTTCTGAATGCCATTTTTGTAATTTTACTACCAACTAAATCTTTTACTCCCAATTTTATATTTTCCAATTTAGCTTTTTGAGCTTCAGTATCTTTAATTACTCTAATTAGTGAATCTGCATCTGAATCAATCTCTCGAAAACCTATCCAGTCTAGTATTTTTTCTTTAGGTGATAATAATTTAGCATTTTTCATTCTTAGTTCCATTAATTCAGCAGTTATCTGTTCTGGTGGTCCACCGGGCATAACTTTGGATGGTGAAATTATTTCATTAGCATCTTCATAAGATTTATTTGCCTCAGGTACATTTTGTATAGCTTCAAATAAAGAATTAATATTTTCTGGATTTTTCTGGATATCTGATCTAGCAATACTTTTAAGTTTGGGACTTGCTTGTTCTCCAAATCTTTGGTCTAGAGCATTTTGAATATCAATCCATTTGGACTGAAGTTCGACATCTGTCATACCTTCAGGTAAAGAGTCAACAACTATTCTGTTCTCTTCAAGAGAATCTTCTTTAATATTAGATTGAATTTGATCTGTTTCTTGCATATTTTTGTTATATTATTTTATAAGCGTAAG
>CAITDW010000003.1 GCA_903891235.1 uncultured Candidatus Saccharibacteria bacterium | reverse complement strand
CTGACCAACTTTAAACTTAGGCTGATTATAAGCGGCAATTTTTAAAGATGCCCCAGTACGAGGATTGCGACCACTTCTAGCTGCTACTTTACTAACTGAGAAACTACCAAAACCAACTAATGATATTTCATTACCTTGTCCGATAGCATCAATTACAGAAGAGACAAACCTATCTATTGTTTTTTCAGCCTCTACTTTAGTACATTCGTATTTCTCTGCTATATAGCTTATAAATTCTTGTTTATTCATTACTTCATTCTTCAATTAATTATTAAAATTACAGTTTGTTTTTAAGTTTGTCCAAGGTCTCTTGAGAAAACCCAGTAACCTACTTGATTAATCTATCATCAAGTTTCGCTTGTAGCATGACGATAGCAGTTTTTTCCAAAATCGATTTAGAGGTTGCTGTGTTATCACTGTCCATGCTGATTTTAACTTTTCCATTGTCCTCTTAGATAAACCAATAACAAATGATTGGTTTCAAGGCAAGAATATTGTGCTGCCTAGGTTCTAAACCAGTCCTTTAAGTGACTTACTTGTCCACTGTAACCAAAAAATAATACTGACAGCACTCCCTGTTTTTGTTTCAGTACGATTGAACTAAGCAGCGGATTTGATAATTTCAAGACCTGCATCTGCAACTTTCGCTCCAGCTTGTAAGGTAGAAACAGCTGCTAATATACTCTATAATGCCGCAGCAAAGGCGCTTGCTGCTTCAACTAAATCCGTATCTAAATAACCTCCAGACGCATCCTTAGTTACGCCTATTGTAGAACTAAGAGAATTTGCAGATTTATCTAAACCCTCGCTTTGACCTTGAAGTTTTGCCCGAGCTGAGTACACTAAATTAAGTGCATTTGTTATTACTTCTTGAGCAACTTTAGCACTTTCTTTAGTTAATAGGTCAAGTTTTGGGACATACTCATTTTGGTTGTTACGATACAATTTAGTAGCACTAATATCAGAAATCACCAATTTTGTTACATTATCCGAATCAAAGCCTGTTCTTACCTCAATACCACTACCAATTTTCATTAAAGATTTCTTTATAGCAGAGGAAATAAATTTATAATTCTCTGGTTCCTTTAGAGAATTTAGACCATCTTTACCGATATTAATAGTAAACTTATCACCATTATCAGCACTAAGAACTATACTTGTTCCCTCATTTAATGATTCAACATCTAATGTTGTAAGAAATTCTTTACCACTAATTGTAGCGCTAAATATTGCTTGGCCAATAACAGCTGGGTTAGGAATTACTGTAAAATCCTGAATCTCTTTATTGGTAAAATCTGTTGAATTCAAAGATGCGGTCATTCCTGTGACATTACCTATAACCCTACCCTCATCATTAATAATTTTCTCATTTGATGTATCAATGTCAAGATCCCTTGTTTGTGCAAATACAGTTGACGCAAAAAGGTTTCTAAGTGGAGCAGCTAAAGTATCGTTTGCCGCAGTTAAGCTAGTAAAGTCAGGGTTAAAATTCCTTGTGTTTACGGTAAATGATTCTCCGCCTGAACCTTCTTTAAACACCATAGATGTATTATTTAAGTTGCCTGGTACAGCAGCTTTCCACACTACAGACTGAAAAGTTCTCCCAGCAATATTAACTTCAATAATTGCAACACTATCAGCAGGATTTGCCGGAACACCACCTGGTATTGTAACTTGAGACGTTGTTTGTTTATATAATGTTTCTGCAGCATCACCAGTAGCTTGGGCGATTACTCTAAACTCAGCGCTAGGTGTACCTATAAACCCATCAATACTACGTATCCTACTTACATCAATTGCTGCTTTTATTATAGCAACATCATTAGGAGAAATTGGCAAAGGTGTGATCTGGACAGTAGCCGCTCCGCCAAAAGGAGGAATATGCGTTATATTCATATCATAATTTGAAAACACCCGTATCCTCTCAAGGTCTCCACCTATAAACGTAACACGGCTTGTGTTAAGAGCTATGAGGTCTGGATCATTCTGGATATTATGAAAGAAGGCAGGAGTTACCGCGAGAAGTTTAATAGTGCCGTCAGGTAAAGCAAGAGATATTTGGGATACTCCCACTGGCGGATAAGGTACAATAGTTATCATACGGGCATATGTCGTATTAGACGAGGCTTTAAGATGTATGTTTACTACTCCCAATTGTTGTATACCAAGTTGTAAAAGAGAGGAACTCAGTGTGCTTTGAACATATAAAGCTCGGCCATTTTGAGTTATAGATAAAACCTTTTTATCTATAAGATCTTTTGTTTTAGGATGATTCATAATAGCCGTAGCTAGAGCTGAAATCGAATTGGGTGAGTTGTCTTTTTGCTCTACTTTCGTTGGATCGCCACCAGTAGCACCATTAGCTACGTATTCAAATTCTACACCAGCAATGGATACTTTAGAACCTATTACTGCCGTATTATCAAAGAATAGTCTATAAGTAGCAGGTTGTGAGTTATCTACCATTCCAACCGACGAGGAATTAATGGCAAGTTGTATATTAGTAGATGATTGTGAACGTTGTTGAATAATCACCAATTTGCCTAGATTGTCAACTTTAGCAAACACATCGTAAATCCTCAAGGTCTCAGATGTGTGGTTTTTAATCGCAGTAACAGTCGCGCCAACAGTTTCTTCTAAAGTACCCCAGTTCGGGATAAGG
>CAITDW010000002.1 GCA_903891235.1 uncultured Candidatus Saccharibacteria bacterium | reverse complement strand
TATTTTTGAAGTTGTTCGATTCAATTCAAAGGTTTTTGATTGAAGTTCGATTAATTGATTTTCCATTTGTTTTAATTTTTTTGACAAAAGTAGATGGAGCAAACGCCAAACCATGTCGCTATAAAATTATTTAAGGGATTATTTTAAAACTACAACATCTCGGTTGAATAAGCTGTCTTTCTTACGAAATTCCAACTGCTTGACATCATAAAGGACTCGGAAGACAATTGATTTTAATGGAAATCCATATTGTACAATTTCGAAAAACAAATTATCTACATCGAAATTTTCAAGTTCGAGTTTGCATTTTCCGAAGCTTCCAATATCATTTTCTATGATAATTAACCCGTCATCTTGATGAGAAGACAAAGCCCTGATATTGAAGTTATATAAGGGGAACAGCAAATCTACTGAAACAATTTCTCTTAGGAATATTTTGTTTCTTGTACGATTTTTTAGCTTTATTTCCAGGCGTGTTAACCTATCGAGGTCATAGGCAATGTACTGTTGGTCAGGGATAATTTCGAAAAAAGTAGAAGCTAATTCACCATTCTCAAGTCTTAGATTCAGCTCATAAAACCTTTCTGAATAGAGTATACTTGTAATTTCTTCAGGTGCAAGTTGACCGATAAGTTTATATAAGGTCGATGAAGGATGGAAGTATTTGATTATTCTCCCGGAGCCTTGAATAGAAAAAATTACTTCCAATGTTTTGAATTAAATTAATTCTTTGAAATGTTCATAAATCATTACCATTGCCAAAGTATCAAGTTCGCAGTATTTTAACAATCCTTGAGTTATTTCAGTCCTCTCTTTTTCACTCATATCTTGATATTGCAATTTTGCATAGGCAGTGAGTGCAGCTCCTCCATCTGCAATACCTTCAATATTAGACAAGTTTTCCTGTAATTCCTCATAACTAAATTCTTCGAATATAAGGGGCAATATTTTGTAAGGGTTTAAGATTTCACCTCCTTCTGTTTTTAACCAAACATGTGACGGAGCAAAATTTTTGCTTGTAACATTAATCGACCCGATTGGCTGACTGTATTTCTCCTGTAAAAATTTGCTGGAATTCAAAGTTGCTGGCAAAACAGCTTTGATTGAGTTGGAGCCTTTTGCAAAAGGATTATAATAATAGTCTTTGACAATTCTATTTAAGTCTACCATGTTTCTTTCTCCTTCCCAAGAATCCACATTGTCTTTTGTTGAATTAGTTATGGTTTTTATGAACGCTAATAACTCCAATTTGTCTTCTACTGCACTTTCGTTCAATTGAACAACAATTGCATTTAAAATCGAATTTTCGTGGCTTGCAAATCGAAATATAGTTCCATTATCGTTTTCTAAAGCCATTTTCAGGTTTCTTACAAACAAGAAATTTGGAAACTCCCCCGGAGAATTACTTATAAATTCAGATTTGTGTTCAATGGTTCCGTCCTTGTGATACATGTGATGCGAAAACTGAAATGCAACTTGTTCGTAAGGGCTCCTTCCTGCTGTAAAAGGCAAAGCTACAGCACTTGTTTCAAAGTCTATAAAATGAAGAGGGAATACCCATTTATCCATTTCGTTCTTTAGTCCAATCTTTTCCACGTATATTGAATTGTCATTCTTTTGAGCCTTTTCTACCTGTATCCATCGCCTTTCAGAAGGTGATATTTTATCAGCTATCACCTGAACATTAAAGTCCTCTTCAATAAGGTTCTCCATAAACATTCGATTTTCTTCCATAAGGTTTTTTCCTCTAAAATTCCAAACTTCAAATGCATTTTGCTTGATGAAATCTTTAGT
>CAITDW010000001.1 GCA_903891235.1 uncultured Candidatus Saccharibacteria bacterium | reverse complement strand
TAATTTCAAATTGTAAGTATTTTCTACTCGGCTATTGGAAACTTTGACAAGACTGCACTAACCTTAACCGCCTCCCCTTCTCAAAATTATCTTTATACAAATGGTAATTTACGAATATGTAATCTAATGTATTCCAATTTGTTATTTTAGTTAATTTGCCTTTTCCATACTCACTTAATTGTTCACCATGATGATTACCTATTACTTAGTTCCCCATAAAATAATAGATAGGTTTGATTGTTATTCAATCAAATAATTAATAAAAATAAAACAATGAAAAAATTATTTCTCGTTTCAATTATCATCTTATCAAGTGTTTTAAATGGTTGCAAAAAGTCAGGGGATGCTTCTACAGTTGTTCCGATAGCGCCATCAAATCTGACAGCTACCGCTATTTCAACGACACAAATCAATCTTTCATGGATTGATAACTCTACTAACGAATCGGGTTTCAAAGTGGAACGTAAAAGCGGTGTAAATAGCTATTCCCTTATTGCTACTGTTGGTGCTAATGTAACAATTTATAGCGATAGTGGACTAACGCATAATACAATTTACACCTATCGAGTTTATGCAATTAATTCAGCAGGTAACTCCCTTTCGTATTCAAATGAAGCTACTGCAACTACTAGTGGCACTATTGCAGATAGTGTGAAGATTGGTCTTATTGCGTGGTATCCATTTACCGGTAATGCTAAAGACAGCTCAGGAAATAATAATGATGGTACAGTTTACGGAGCAGTTCTAACAACGGATAGATTTGGCAATGCTAATAATGCATATAGCTTTAATGGTTCTAGTTATATCGAAGTCCCATATTCTAGTACAATGAATCTGCCAAATGGAACAATTTCATTTTGGTTCCGAACAAATCAATCTACTCTCCAATTAATGCTGTATAAGACCGTTTATGGAACCGCAGCCAACGAGAATTATGCTGTTGCTATGGAAGACAATAGTTTACTTGATTTCTATGTAAAATACAACTCCGGTTGTATAGCTGGTTCAGGATGGCAGCATTGCATAGCTTCTAATACGTATAGCGATGGCAATTATCATCATTTACTAGGTACAATATCAAGCGATTCGTTAAGAATGTACGTTGATGGCATAAAGATAGTAAGTAAACTTGCGCTCAATAGTTCTGCGGATACTTGTAGCCCAAGTTCTTTATTTATTGGGAGAGATTGGGCTACAAATCAATTATATAATTTCAATGGATCTCTTGATGATGTTAGACTTTATAATCGTATATTATCCGAACAAGAAATTACATATTTAGCAACTCATTAAAAACTTTATGCTTTTGTTGTTGAATCGAAAATAAATAAAGGAATAACATTTTTCATAGTATATGGATAAACAATCAAATAAGCACATCTGGTTAGGAATCTTAACCGGATTTGTAATTTTCTTTATTAGAAATCCAGGAGCAGCATTATTTCTTCTATTAGTAATTGTTGTAGGTATCTTCTCTATTACAGACCCCCATCCTCCCCCATCGAAATCTTATAGACTTCAGGTGATGGATTCGCATAACAATCTAGGGTATGGGCCAATATCTAAAATATATAATGATCATCAATGGCAGGAAATGCGTCCTGATGATAGCATATGTGCTGAAAATAATGGAATGATAGTATGTAAAAACATGCCTGTAGTTCTTGAATACTTCACTATATACAGAAAAGATGATAATACCTATGCGGTATGGAATGCAAAAGTAGAAGATAATATCCTGAAATATATATTACAAGAATCTGATAATGGGAAAGTTTATCAGGATATTTTAAGCATTGAGCCTAAAGGCGTTAATTCAAAGTACGAATTTAAAATCAATTAAGGCAAAATATCACTGAAAATAATTCTTATAGTTTATGATAGATTCTTTGAAGTTAAGTATTTTGGGTTTTCTATTTACATAAATGGCACACTCGCAGCTAACTGCTCGTAGGCCATAGGAAAGTATATCAAAGTACACTATAATGAAAAGTAATTCTAGTGGTAGTCTTGTTGATTTTTCCGTGAGGAAAAATATAAGAATTGGTAGGCTTCGTCGAAATAAGTAGCCATTCGGAGTAAACTCCTCATGGGCTATTTGTCAGCGAAGAAGGCATCTAAGGCGAATATTATCTTTAGTCAGGTGAAATCATACTTCGATATTCATCTCAGTATTCATTCACACAATTTACCCTCCTATGTCCAAGCCCAAAAAACTATTAGTATAGCTCAAAATAATAGCCCAAAGAGTTGAGGACTCAATCCTATATTTTGATTCCGCATATTCTACATGCAGCATACCGCTTTCAGAACGAGAGGTATTCGCTTCATTTAAATGAAACATTGGAGCCACTTGCCCTTCTTCATGTCATTGCTTTTCGTGGAAGGGTATGCCGGTTTGACGGAGAAATAAAATAAAGACTATGGATTCTGCTAAAATGCCTCGGAGTTATATCTTGGAATCTTTTTCTATTAAGTAACTCATGAAGTCAAATATAAATATCAGAGTATGAATAAAAGGAAAAGTTATTTATATAAAGCATTTTATTAACTAATTGATAATAAACATATTATGACAAGAGATTTTTTGTGTAAGTGAGTATCAAATCCATTCAATGATATAAAATTCTTGAATATTTACGTATTATATTTTATTGTGTTATAATACTACTGGAAGCTAAATTGGTAACCAAAAAAAGTTAACGATTATAATTACGTGTAAATCAATGAGATATAATTTTGGTTCTGTTCTTAAACTAACTTAATCGAATAAGATGTTACGTCAGGGATGCAATAATATCAATATATGTGCCAAACCTTTTGTATGGCATCTTGATTTTATATTTAACATTATTTTATGTTTTTATGTATTTGTTAAAGACATCATGAAAAGCATGTTTTTTGTAGCTATGAAAAAGCGAATCTTAATTTCTCCTTTCAGACCCTAATGTCTGGAGTTAATAAAAAATCTACCCATAATAAATTATATACATATATACTCTACCTATACGATTATTTCATTTAATTCTGCAAGAAAAAACACTGGAGGTGGTTGGTTACCATGAAATGGGTCAGGCATCTTCAATGTTATCTAAATCAAATTTTTTACTCTTGGCTGGATACCCCAGTATATAGGATTTGTAAAAGGATATAATCCTTCGAAAACGGAACTCTTATCCGAGACCATGACTATTTACTTATCAAGTTTTCTATATCCTGCCTTTTGTAATAGTATGTTCCCTGTACTTTGGAAAAAGAGAGCTTTCCTGAGTTCCTTAATGAAATCAATTTGCTTTCTGAGCATTTGAGCAATTCCATAACGTCTCTTGATTTCAGATATGCTTTTTCTTGAACACCAGCGAGCATGCCTTTGATTTCTTCTAAGAGCTTTTTTTCAAATTCTTCTAAATCCGTGCGCGTTAATAAATCCAGTTCCATGATTAAGGGTTTAAAGTGCAGCCTCTTTTTGTTTTATTTCTTCTTGGAAGAAGCTACGGTAATCGTTTATCGTTTTAGTATTTGTAATTTTTCCATATATCTGAGTGGTCTTAATTGAACGATGACCAAGGACTGAGCTTAAGGTTTCAATTGGTACGCCTCGTTCAAGCGAAAGTGTTGCAAAGGAATGCCGCCCAATATGACAAGAAAGCTTTTTAGTTATTCCAGCTTTCCTAGCAATAATCTTGAGATATTCATTCATCTTTTGATTGCTAATTATAGGCAAAAGTGAGCCTCTATTTTGCGCTAAAGGATGATTAATGTACTTTTCTATTATGTGAGATGCGAGAGGCAACAAAGGTATCCTACAGGCACTAAACGTCTTTGTGCGGGAAATGCAAATTATGCGTTGACCACCGATGTCATTAATTATATCATTACTATTTAGCTTTTGGAGATCTGAATAAGAAAGCCCCGTATAGCAAATAAAAATGAACATATCTCTTACTCTAGTCAAATACTCAGAATCTGACAATTCAACGTCTTTTATAGCTTTGATTTCATCCTCAGTAAGGTATTGTCGATTTGCTGGAATTGTTTCAATCGAAAAGTTTTTGAATGGGTCTTTTGTTATCCAATCGTTTTTAATTCCTAAGTTGATTATTGTTCGTAAACGGACTATCTTCTTAGCAACAGTATTTATATGATTCTTTTTTTTAGTAGCTAGGAAATGCTCGAATTTCGTAATAAATGCATTATTCAAATCGGAAAGCAAAATGTCTTCTTTTTTATAGACATCTTTTAGAAAGCTTCTAATAATATTCTTAAGGCTGATATAGTGTCTATAAGTGCTATGAGCATATCCTTTATTTAACTTTTCGCGAATTCTTTGATTATGAAAGTCAATAATATTGATGAGACTGTTCATGGATTCCTGTTTGTTGGACATGAGCATTTTGATTGTCTCCAAGGAAACCTTATTCTGACGGTTGAGTTCATCAAAAATTGAGAAAACTTTTTGCCGCAGTTCATCAATGCTCCTGTTTAACCTAACACAATCTTGATGCTTAGATTTAATTTTTGATTTTTTTGCATCCCAATAGTCTGCTTTCAAATAGATGCCCGATGAAAGCTGAATATATCTGCAGTTGTAAATTATTCTCAGATAGATTGGCGATTCGCTTTTTGAGTTCATTTTAGACCGAAATTGATATATGTTTATTTTTAGTTGTCTCATGGAATTCATTTTATTAGCTATATATAAGTATTAAGGTGTGAGTAGCAGGATTGAATTGGTTACCAAAATTTAAGAGATTTTAACATTTATTTAAGGGGGAGTAAATATAAAAAGCCCTGTTGTACAGAGCTTTCTATTACTAATTACAGAGAATAAATTGTGTTTAAGTGTTCCTGTCGAGGCCACTTATCTTACAAATTATACATTGCTCCATACTGTAACCAATTCCAATCATCAATAATTAATCTCTACCACTTTTTTATCCCGCAGCTTTTGCATTTGCTTTGGTACAATGCTCAGCACCTCTTCTTTCAAAGCCTTGATGAGCTTGGCTTTGACGTGATCACGGTGCGTGACCAAGCTCACTTCCCGGGCGGGTCTTGGCTCTTTTAGGTGCTTCACAAATTTTAATTGCGGCTTACTGAATTCCATAATTGCCAGCTCGGGTAAAATGGTGATGCCGTCGCTCTTGTCAACCATACGCTTTAAGGTTTCGATATTGCCAGTCTCGTATTGGAAATGGAAATCTGAGGCCTTCTTGAGTTCGCATAAGTTCAGAATCTGCGACCGGAAACAGTGCCCTTCTTCTAAAAGCCAGAGCTGTTCTGGGTCTATTTCTGTGGGCAGCACATATTTTTTATTATACAGCGCATTCTTTTTTGACACATACACAAAAAGTTCTTCATAAAAAAGCACATCCTCTTTGATAGATGGATCCTTTAGGGGCGTTACCACCAACCCACAGTCCAGTTGGTTGTTCTTTAGTTCATGAATTACGTCTTTGGTGATGGTTTCCTTGATGATAATGTTTACCTGCGGGTACTTTTGCCGTATGTGC